>CAUZNJ010000064.1:0-8960 GCA_963580965.1 Alphaproteobacteria bacterium
TGCGCATCGGTTAGTGTCGCCCGGGAGATCGTTACGATGCCGACCCGTTTGCCGGAGGGTAACAGGGGTTGCAGGAAAGGAACCTGCATCATTGAAGAGGTGGCGACAGGCACACCCAGGGCCGCGGCGATCTCTTTTTGGAATATCGATAGGAAGCCGCAATTGGTGGTTATGCCGTCGGCGCCATCGGCAACTAATTCTTTTGCCGCCTCGATAAAAGCATCGAGAAGGCCATCGGCCTGGCGGGTTACCACCCATTCCGGACTAGCACCGCGAACCACCTTATAGAGCACTGGAAACGGCCAAGTCGTTGCGTTTCCCATGTCGCCGGGGATGCGAGGAAAGCGGGCATCCAGCATGAGGATGCCAAGGCGCGCTCCATATAGCGACTTGCCGCCATGGGCCGTACGCGGCAATGCATTACTTTCCATCGGCGGCATCACGCCACCCATTCGCTAACCGGCGCATGGGCTTCCTGCAGGGGCTGCGCGATGATGTCAACCAGAGTCGGGCCGCCGTATTCCACAGCTTTTTTCATAGTCGCTTCCAATTCCGCCGGATCTTCCACGGTCCAGGCCTTAATGCCGAAAGCCTCTGCAATCCGGGCGTGATCGGTGCGGTCGAAATCAACGGAAAAATAGCGCTCCTGATAGCCGGTCTTCTGGCCCGCTTTGATCCAGCCAAAGCAAGCATTGGAAAAGACAACAAAGGTAATCGGCAATTTCTTGCGTACCACTGTTTCAAACTCGCCGCAGGCAAAGCCAAAACTACCGTCGCCCATAACGCTAACTACCTTGGCGCTGGGTCGTCCATAATAAGCGCCCATAGAACCGGCAATGGAATAACCAAGCGCGCCATGCGCCCGGTTAGAAATGAAGTGCCGGCCGGCTCGGTTGAATTGGTAGTAGGCAGAGAAATACGGGCACGGAGTGCCAGGATCACACACAATCACCGCGTCGTCGCCAAGCACGCGGTTCATGGTAGCAACAACCCTTTCCGGACGAATTGGCCGGTCGTTGGAATTGGCCAGTTCGTTGAACGCATCGAACTTCGCCTTTTTTGCAGCGGCGACAGCCTCTCGGCCACGTTCCCGCTTCGGCGTTACCGTTACCCGACCCTTCAGCTCAGCCAGAAGCGCAACCAAGGCCAATTTGGCATCACCAAGAACCGCTGCCTCCGGCTGATAAATTGCACCAAGCACGGCGGGGTCAGCATCGATATGGACAATACGCGCCTTGCCCGGGGCCGGATAGCGCCAGCGTTCTGTCGTCACCGACCCCGCGCGACAACCGACGAAGCATACCAGGTCAGCCCCCATAAGCGCCTCGCGGGTCGGCACCACACCACCGTTACTACCAACCAAACCAAGCGCTAGCGGATGGTTATCAGGGATGACGCCATGACCGCTAACCGTGCTAGCAACTGGCGCTTCAAGAAGCTCGGCGATAGCCTGCATCTCAGCCTCTGCGCCGGCGATAATCGGCCCCCCCCCGCAGATAAATACGGGCTCTTTAGCCGACAGCAACGCACCGGCAGCCGCCTTGATGCTAGCGGGATCGGGGCCAAATCGGCGCGACGGAAAGATGCCCAGAGACGAATCCCCGTAAACTTCTTCTTCATCAACAGGATCACGCTGCACGTCGTACGGCAGACCTATGTGGGCAGCGCCGGGCCGTCCCGATGTCATGTTGCGGAAGGCAGCCCGGAAGACTCCCGGGATCTCGTCCGCGCGATCGATAACCTTATTCCACTTAGTCAGCGGACGGAACAGTGCTTCCTGGTCCATTTCCGTCAGCGTAAATTTGCCGCGCGACGATACGGAAATATCAGTGGTGATTGCCAGGATGGGTATTGAAGACTCGTTGGCCTCAACTACCCCCGGCAACATGTAGGTGGCGCCACCGCCAGATGGCCCCTCGCAAACGCCGACCTTTCCCGATACCCGGGCATAGCAATCCGCCATGTAGGCTGCGTGGCGTTCATCGCGGCAGAGAATATGGGTTATGCCATGATCAAGCCGCGCGAGAGCGTCATAGAACGGCAGGCTAGTATCGCCGCATAATCCAAAGACATGGTCAACGCCATGCGCCTGCAACATTCTTACGACGGCTTCACCGCCGTTCATCTGGTTCATCGTTCCTCCACGCACCCTGGAAATTGAAGCTAGTCATTACACTCTCTCAAGCCATAAGATGACAACCATCGAATTACACCCGCCTTTGTGTTACGAGTCACTGCATGAATCTTTCCCCCCGCGATGAAGAAATGTTGGAGGGCCGCCACGGCGAGCCTCTACGCAAGGCTATGGAAGGCCTTGTCACCCTCGGCCGCGCGTATAATGCCGAAGACATGGTTGATATCGGCTATGCTCATATCCACGCCGGCATGGCCATGTACAAAGACGATGTCGAGCTAATGGAGGAATTGGCCGACGCCGGCGCCAAGGTCGTCGTACCGTCATCAGCCAACATCGCCAACGCCGACCTGGTCAACTGGCGCCAAACAGGCGCCCCCGAATCCCTCGCTCGCCTACAAAATCGGGCGGCTGGCGCCCATCACAAAATGGGCAGCGCCGCAGCCTTCACTTGCACCCCCTACTGGGCAGGCCACTGGCCGACCTGGAACATGCACATGGTCTCCATCGAATCGACGGTGACTATTTTCTGCAATTCCGTGTTGGGAGCAAGATCGAACCGAGATGGGTTTTTCGCCGTTTATGCATCAATGACAGGGCGCTACCCTCGCTTCGGCTATCACCTAGATGCTCAGCGCCAAGGCACACATCTGGTACGCGTCGAATGCATGCCCGAATCGGTCAGCGACTTCTCAGCGCTTGGCTTCCATGTCGGCCGCTCGGTCGGTGGCGGGGTGGCTGTGTTTGAGGGCTTTGCTCGGCGCCCGACCATGGACGAGATGGATGCACTTGGCGCGGCACTTGGCACCTCGGGTGGTATCTCCATGTTCATCGTACCTGGGGTGACACCACCTTACGCCAACACTGAAGAAGCCTTCCCAAATGGCCTCCCCAACGATGCCATCATCGCCAACGAGGCTGGTATCCGCACCACCTATGAACACTTCACTGAGGGTGACGGTAGCTTTGACCTAGTCCACGTGGGCTGCCCGCACGCCTCATTCGAGGAGATGAAGGACTACGCCCAACTGCTCGACGGCAAGCGGGTGAAGGACGGCATCGACTTGTGGGTGACCACCAGCCGCAGTGTCCGCAACATGGCGCGCGAAGCAGGTTACGTTGCCATCATGGAAAAGGCCGGCGCTAAGGTGATTTCCGATACCTGCCCAATGTCTTGCCACTTCGCCTGCACCGCATCCCCAGACCCCAAGCTAGGGGTCAAGCCACCAGTCCTGCGCGGCATCGTCCTAGATTCCGCCAAGCAGGCTAAATACGTTCACGATATGGTGCGCTGTCCGGTGTTGCTGACCAGCACGGAAAAGGCCATAGAATCGGCGGTGACCGGCAGCTTTGTGCCCCGGTTTTCGGCGTCTTGAGCCCGCCCCGAATCATTCACGGCCGCGGCCTTTTCGGCGACAAAGTCCGCGGTCCGGCTTTGGTCGCTAAGGAACCGGTGTCGTTTCTCGGTGATGTCGACATCACCACTGGCGAGATCATCGGAGAACTGCCTAGTGTCAAAGGCAAGCGCATGGGCGGTATGGTTCTAGTTTTCCCCGGCAGCATGGGTTCAGCCGGCGCCTGGCGCTTTATCTACCAGCAATTCATTCACAACACCCATCCGCTCGCCTTAATCGCAAAGGAATTACCCGATCCCTCTGTCGTTCAAGGCGCCATTATGGCTGGCATCCCGGTCATTTGCGAACCCAACGAGGATGTGCTGAACAGCATCGAGAACGGCGACATCCTTACCATAGACGGCAAGGCCGGGACGATCACCGTCGGCAATGGCTAGGTTCAGCTTACGCGTCAGGGCGGCCGGTTAATAGGCTTGCGAGTTCTGAAACATCCGGCGCGTTCTCCAATCCATTGAGGCAATCCGACAGGCTATCGACACGCCAAGAGCTTGCAACCGAACCCGCCAGTCCACGAAACTTAGCATCCAATTCATCCTCGCTCAGCGCCGTTTCCGGATAGCCCCGGGCGATATCGCTGCGCCGTTCCAGCGTTGCCCCGGCCTTAGTGCTGATTTGCACGATGGAGGCGTAATAGTCGGGGAATAGCTTGTTGAGTTCATCATCGGCAATGACCGTCGTGCGTTTGGCCAACTCGGCGACAGCAGTATCGGTCAGGCGGCGATCTATAAAGAGGTCGGCAACTTCAATCCCTCCGTGGGCAACTGCGATGGGAAGGATATACTGCGCGCAGTGACTTTTTAGCGCATTACCATCGATACAGTGGACGCCAGAGCGAGGAAAGCGCAGGATAATTTCTTCGACATCATCAGCCTTAATATTATTCTCACGCACCAGCCCAAGCAGCGCGTCGAGCGCGGGATGCAGGAACGACACACTGGAATAGGGTTTTATGGCTAATTCCATCATACCCTCCCACTGGCCGCCCAGATCGGAGACTAGAAGTTCCGGTCGCGCTCCCCGGCTAAAGGCGCGGAAAACTGTATGGCCATGATCGAAGATAGCCGCTGGCCCGCCAAAGCCACCCCCAGCCAATATCGCTGCCGTGACGCCATTACGTGCCGCCATCCCCATCTGGAACGGCCGGGCGTTTTCCGTTGGATCGCTTTCCCAGGCCATCATGCCTGACGCCTGACAGCCGGCAAGGCCAAGTGCCCGCACCGTCGCCTCAGTATTAAGACCGAGCAGGAAGGCCGCCGCCGCCGTCGCTCCAAAACAACCAGCTACTGCCGACGGATGGAAGCCAAGGTCGTACATCTGTACCGGTCCAATTGCCATGGAGACCCGATATTCGATCTCGCATCCCAACGCCACGGCGGCGAGTAAATCGCGGCCGTTAGCCCCGACCCGCTCCGCCACAGCCAGAGCCGTCGGCACCATGACCGCAATGGGGTGCAGAATCGCTTCCGGATGATGCGGTTCGTAATCACAGGCATAACCCATGGTCCCATTGGCCAGCGCCGCCATAGCCGCGCCGGTCTTGAACCCATGACCAACGATGCTGGATTCTGGCTTACCCCCCTGATCCTCGACAAAGGCGGCTATACGTCGCCCTGTGGAGAATGCTGGATTAGCCGCAGCGAGCATGCACGCGGTCCCATCCTTGACCATGGTCCGTGTCGTCTCCAGCACATTGGCCGGTAGCGCAGATGCTTTAAATCCGGAAATAAATTCCGCCAATTTCTCTGTCAGAGGTGCCCTAGACTCGTTCGTTGACACGCTCATTGCACATATCCTCCGTTAATTTGGATGTCACCCCGTGGTAGATAGTGGCTGCCGGTGCCGGGTCGATATCTCGGGCAGTCCCCGTTCAGCCCCCCGCATTCGGCAGCAGGTAGATAGTCCTATCAGACCCAACCGACCATGCCATCCTGAAGATACGGGACGAAACGAGGGAAAGCAGCGATGGCAGACGCCCAGGCTACGGAGGAGCGCACCCCCTATTCCGGCAGGACAGTCGAAACAACAATCCAGGTGTTAATGTCGCTTGTCTCGGCAACCAAAGGGAACGGGGATAGATATGCCTCACCATCTCCCGATTGATCGACTACCGCCAAACAGGTGAAATAAATCCCGGCGATGCATATATTGGAGTCTAGGTGCGCGCCGACACCCGAACCTGCCTTCGCCAGCGGCCTATAGATCAAGAATTAGCGTCTCTCCTGGTTGAGCACGCGAAGTGCAAATCATGATGTGGCTATGAATCTCTTTCTCAGTGGGCGTCAGCACATCATCGCGATGGTCTGCATAGCCGCTGATGAGCCGCGTGCGACAAGTCGAGCATATGCCTGACTCACAAGACGAATCAACATCAACGCCAGCTTCCCGCACAATGTCGAGTATCGACTTTTCGGGCGGCACGGTCAGCGACTTTTTGCTCCGCGACAAAAAAATCTCAAAGGCCTGTTCCTGCCCCGTATCAGCGCGTGCCGGCGGCGCAAAAAGCTCGTAATGCACCGTGCCTTCGGGCCAATGGGAAGCGGCATCTCGCGCTGCCTGAATCAATCCGGCAGGGCCGCAGATATACAGGTGCGCCCCTTCGGGCCGGTTAATGAGAACGGCGCGGAGGTCGATGCCCTGGTTAGGGTCACCACCATCGTGATACAGATTCAGACCGTCAGCGAAGACATCCTTCGCCTCGTCAAGAAAGGCCGTCGTTCCGGCACTACGTGTGCAGTAATGCAAGGTCGCCTTGGCATTCAATTCGCCCAGCCGATGACCCATAGCCAGCATTGGCGTGATGCCTATACCGCCAGCAATCAGGATGTGTTCGCCAGCCGATTCGTTGAGATGAAAATTGTTGAGCGGCGGAGAGATACGCGCCTCGCCACCGTCCACAATATTATCAATAATCCAGGCTGATCCCCCGGAACCGCCGACTTCGCGCTGCACTCCGATGACATAACGATGGCGTTCACTTGGTGAATTGGTCAGGGAATAGGAGCGCCGCAGGCCATTACCGGTAAAGACGTCGATATGGGCACCCGCTTCGAATGGCGGCAAGTCCCCACCGGCGGGGTCAACCAACTCGTACAAGCAAACGTCGTGAATATCATTAGACAATTTACGGCAGTTGGCGACCTTCAGGGTCAGTACTGTTCGCTCCTGAGGCTTCGGTGCGCGCTGATTATTTTCTAAAATCAGACGCTCTACCCGCTCACCCTTCAATACATGGCGTTCAAGAATTTCGTCTATGTCGGCTTCATTCCTAAAGGTATACCAAACGCCTTCAGGATAAATCACCATGGCCGGCCCTAATTCGCAGCGCTCCAAACAGCCCGCAGTGTTTATGCGCTGAAAAGGTATACGCAGTTCCTTGACGCGGATTCTCATATAATCGCGCAGACCAACGGAGCCGCGGTCGGCGCAACAACTGCGTGGGTGCCCCGCCGCCCGCTGGTTGGTACATATAAAAATATGGAACTTGTAAAATGGCGCGACGGCCATGTCCGATGCTGAATTCACTGTCATGATGGGAACTCTGCTTTCATCGCTTACGTTATCGTGACAAGCCCGCCGGCCCGGGCAGCCACTAAGAATTTTAACCCACATGACGCCGGTGCACCCGCCCCGTCTTTGTGCGGGACAAAGATGGGACAGGACGACCCGATGAGCAAGGGCAATGACGGTCAAATAATGCCCGGAAATCCCAACATCATCGTCAAACCGTTATTGGGCGCCCGTAGCCTGAAACTTGCCAACTACCTGCCTAACTTCGCTTACCGCAATAGCACCGCCCAGGCACCGTTACGGGAGGGGAGGGTATGGAACGGGGCGAGGCGTCGAGGGCCAAGCCTGAGATCAGGCCCGTCCGATAGCGAAAGCGTCGTAATACTCACCCGCGAAATTAATTCTACAGGGTCAGACACATTCAAAAGTCTAACGATGCAACCCGCTAATTTCTAAACCTACCTTGCCGAGGTGGCTGGCGACGGACTATTTTTGACAAAGCTATAGTACCTGGAGGATAACCATGTCCCGTACACGAATTCCTGCCGTTTTCATGCGCGGCGGCACTTGCAAGGGGGTCTTCTTCCATGCCCGCGATTTACCCACCGGGCGGGCGGAACAGGAAGCCATCTTCTTAGAGATGATCGGTAGCCCTGACCCTTATAACCGCCAACTCGATGGCATGGGCGGTGGGATTTCCTCGGTCTCCAAGGCGGTTATTATAGAAAAGTCTAAGCGCCCCGACGCTGACATCGATTATACATTTGCCCAACTTGGTGTCGATAATGCCATCGTCGAGTGGGGATCGACTTGCGGAAACCTTTCCACCTGCGTCGGCCCGTTCGCCCTCGAAGAAGGACTGATCGAGGCGACAGACGGAGAGGCGACGGTCCGTGTTTTCATCACCAACACCGGAAAAACATATGAATCCCGATTCCCGGTTAAAGATGGCATCGCGCTGGAACGTGGGGATTTTATCATTCCTGGGGTTCCCGGCGGCGGTGCAAAAGTTTCCCTCTGTTTCAATTTTCCGGGCGGTGGCGTTACCGGAAACCTTCTACCGACGGGTCATGAATGCGATAATGTTCTCGTGGACGGTTTGGGCAATATCGCTACTTCGATGGTTGACGCGACGAACGCGGTTTCCTTCGTCGCCGCCAAAGATCTCGGCCTGGATGGCACAGAATCGCCTGACGAATTAGAAGCAGATAAGGACCTGATGGCTCGCGTCGACGCCATCCGCCGCGCCACCGGCGTGAAAATTGGTTTAGCAAACCGACCGGAAGACGTAACCGTCGGCAACCCAAAGATTGCCATCGTTGGGCGCCCAAAGAATTTCACCGCTATCGATGGTACCCGTTATACCGCCGAGGACCAGGATATCTCCATCCGCATCGTAAACCTAGGGCGTATCAACCGAGCGGTGACCCTAACCGGCGCCATGTGCCTAGGCGTGGCCACCCTCATCGACGGCAGCATACCCAACCAGCTGGTCCGTGGCGGAGCCACCATCCGCATCGCTAACCCGTCCGGCGTGCTGCCGGTCGAAGCTGCTGTAAAACGCAACGACGCGGGTGTGTGGGAAGCTGACATGGCGGGCGTGTTCTCGACCCAGCGCCGCCTAATGGAAGGTCACATCCTAGTTACGGAAGCATCAAAGGCTTCCAGCTAACCTCCAGGCATCTCACGCCGCCTGCTGAGCTACCGTCGGTCCTTCGCATACGGTCGTTGTTCGGCGCATATCACGCTTGTGCTTCAAATCATCGAAGCGGCGTACCCGGTGCATGGTCTGAGGATTGTCCCAGATGACCAGATCGCCCTGCCGCCATTGGTGGGAATAGACGAATTCGGGCTGCGTCGCGTGCTCCATTAGGTCGCGAATGAAAACCATGGCTTCGGGCCGT
>CAUZNJ010000065.1:0-8844 GCA_963580965.1 Alphaproteobacteria bacterium
GGATGTTTCTTTAGCATGGGGCACGAAAGTGCAACGCAGGTTATGCTGCACGTCCATCAGCGCGGCGTTGGCATATGCGGCGTTTACACCTACGAAATTGCCGAGACCAAGGCAAATCAGGTAATGGACTTGGCAAGGCAACATCAACACCCACTGCAGTGTACCATCGAAAAAGATGGTGACGGCGGGCATTCTGAGGATTAGTCCAGAAATGTTGTCGCGCAATCTCGAAAAAACACTACACCGTGCCTTGGCGTGCGCGACCGAACGCCGTCATGAATACGCAACTCTGGAACACCTGCTGCTGGCCCTGACGGATGACCCAGATGCCAACGGCATCATCCTCGCCTGCGGTGTCGATTGCGAGGGCTTGCAACGAGGACTGACGGAATTTCTTGATAATGAGCTAGCCGGGCTGATTACCAACACGGCGACTGATGCAAAACCGACAGGAGGCTTTCAGCGCGTTGTGCAGCGCGCAGCCATCCACGTCCAGTCGTCTGGCAGGGAAGAGGTGACCGGCGCCAACGTGCTTATTGCGCTATTTTCCGAAAGAGAATCCCACGCCGTTTACTTCCTGGAGGTTCAGGACATGACGCGGCTGGATGCTGTGAATTACATTTCCCATGGTATAGCCAAAATTCCGGGCGAAACTCAGCCGCGAACAGAGCAGGGAGCGGACGAAGAAGCCAGCGGCGAAAATCCGGTGCGTAACGGTCATGAGGCGCTCGACACGTATTGCGTTAACCTTAATAAAAAGGCTGCTGAAGGTCAGGTTGACCCATTGATCGGGCGCCACTCTGAGGTTGACCGTACTATTCAAATCCTTTGCCGGCGTAATAAAAATAACCCGCTTCTGGTGGGCGACCCTGGCGTCGGAAAGACGGCAATTGCCGAGGGACTGGCGCGGCGAATCCACCTTGGTGAGGTGCCTGAAGTTCTAGAAAATGCCACTATATTTTCTCTCGACATGGGGTCTTTGCTGGCAGGAACCCGTTATCGCGGGGACTTCGAGGAGCGGTTAAAGGGGGTGATGTCGGAGCTGGAGGCAATGCCTGGTGCCATCCTGTTTATCGATGAGATCCACACGGTCATCGGCGCTGGCGCTACCAGCGGGGGCTCCATGGATGCTTCTAATATCCTCAAGCCGTCTTTGCAGAACGGTTCGCTAAAGTGCATAGGGTCGACTACTTATAAAGAATACCGCAGTCACTTTGAGAAGGACCGGGCTCTGGCCCGACGTTTCCAGAAGATTGATGTCTCTGAGCCAACAATAGAGGACACGATAAAAATTCTGCGTGGTCTCAAATCTTATTTTGAGAGCCACCATCGCGTCCGCTACACATCCGAGGCGATTCGAACGGCAGTGGAACTGGCGGCCCGCTATATCAACGACCGTAAGCTCCCCGATAAGGCAATCGATGTTATTGATGAGGTCGGTGCATCAAGGATGTTGCAACCTCCAAATCGCCGTCGCAAAACGGTCAACGTGCGTGATGTCGAAGAGGTTGTCGCCAAGATTGCTCGCATACCTCCAAAGAGCGTTTCGACGGATGATAGGCAAGCATTGCGTAATCTTGATCGCGATCTCAAGACCTTGGTCTTTGGCCAAGACGCCGCCATCGATTTTTTGACCAGTGCCATTAAGCTGGCGCGGGCCGGCCTACGTGAGCCTGAGAAGCCGATCGGCAGTTATCTGTTTTCTGGTCCCACCGGCGTTGGTAAGACTGAGGTGGCCCGGCAACTAGCACTGACCCTAGGCGTTGAACTTGTACGATTCGATATGTCAGAGTACATGGAACGCCACAGTGTTTCCCGCCTGATTGGTGCGCCGCCTGGATACGTCGGCTTTGATCAGGGCGGCCTGTTGACCGATGCTGTCGATCAGCATCCACATTTAGTGCTATTGCTGGACGAGATCGAGAAAGCACATCCGGATGTGTTCAACATTCTCCTGCAGGTAATGGACCATGGAAAGCTGACTGATCATAATGGTAAGAGCGTCGATTTTCGCAATGTCATACTGATCATGACCACCAATGCCGGTGCTGCCGAAATGGCCAAGACTGCCATCGGCTTCGAGCGGGAGGAGCGTACTGGTGACGATCAGGAGGCCATTGAACGGTTGTTTACGCCAGAGTTCCGTAATCGGTTGGATTCGGTGATCGGCTTTTCCCCGCTTAGCCGAGATGTCATGAATCGTGTTGTCGACAAGTTTATTATGCAGTTAGAGGCCCAGCTTGATGATCGCAACGTCACAATTGAATTGACCGATGCGGCAAGGAGCTGGTTAGCAACCAAGGGGTATGACCCGCGCTTTGGTGCCCGGCCACTGGCTCGCATCATCCAGGAAAACATCAAAAAGCCGTTGGCTGAGGAACTGCTATTTGGAAAGCTGACGAAGGGTGGAACAGTTCGTATTGCGGTCAAGGACGCTAAGTTGATATTCAAGTTCTCCAAAATTGCCGTCGGCAGGGTTCCGGACAAGCTGGTTAAGCCCGAAGAGCCAGCATTGGTTGAGTAACGCTTCTTTAAGTTATCGTCGAGTAATCAATTGGGACGAGGGTTATTCCTTCGTCCCAATTCCGTTGTGGGAATTTGTTGGGGGAGGATCTCTCTCTGACAGTTGGAGTGCGGGTTGCGCCTTGAGGTTTGATTGAAATGATGGAGCGCCCGGCGAGTGCATAGGGGCAGTGTTGGGATCACCGTCTCAGACAATGTCCAATTCTCTCGACAATGGCCTGGAAATAAGCATTGAAATAATCCAACAGGACCATGTCAGGGTGATAGGGGTCTACTTCGGAGGTCTGGCAACTCCTTCAGAAACTAACCAGACATTCGATGCCTCGGCTCTTACTCAAGCCGACGCCTATACGAGGACGGATATCCTAGATTTTGATCGTATTCGTGAAACCCCACATGACCGGGGTTAATACGATAAAAAATCTTGATATTGGAGAGAGTTGGAACCACACCACATACCATTTTTTATCAAATCATATGTAGCAAAGATTAATCGTGGGTGAGTGAAGTCGCTAAGAATTTCCTGATTTCCGGTAGGGCGAACGCTCGGCGAGCATGTTCATTTCTGCTTCGACCTCCAGAGCCTCTTGTTCGAGAAAGTTAGAGACGGCATCGCGGAATCTAGGATCAGCGATTAAGTGGGCGCTATAGGTTGTTGTTGGTAGATAACCACGCTGGATCTTGTGCGTTCCTTGCGCGCCGGCCTCCACGCGCTTGAGACCGTGTTTGATGGCAAAATCAATGGCCCGGTAGTAGCACGCCTCGAAATGCAGAAAATTATAATTGGCGGAACAACCCCAATAGCGACCGTACAACGTATCCGTACCAATGAGGTTGAGGGCGCCCCCGACTGTCTCTCCGTTGTCTTCTGCAATAATCAGCACTACTTTATCGGCCATGAGCGTTGGCAGTACCGAGAAAAATTCTCGACTTAGGTAGCGCTGGCCCCACTTGCGGTTGGTGGTATCGACATGGAAGCGGAAGAATGCGTCCCAATGGTGCTCCTTGATGTTATCTCCGGTCAGCGCACGCAGACAAACACGTTGTTCGGCGACTTCACGGCGTTCACGGCGGATGGTTTTGCGTTTGCGCGATGTCAGCTCACCTAGAAAGTCGTCGAACGTGGCGTAATCATTATTTTCCCAATGGAATTGATTGCCGGTACGGCGTAATAGGCCACCCTCGCCGAGGCGCTCGAATTCTGCGCGAGTTGGGAAGTTGACATGAAGCGAGGAGACTTTGTACTCATCGGCAAGTTGAATCATGCCAGTGATCAGCGCGTCGGCCAAGCTGGGGTCAGCCTCCGGATGCACTAGCAGTCGCCTGCCGGTTACCGGCGTGAAGGGAACAGCGGAAAGTAGTTTGGGGAAATAGCTTCCCCCGGCTCGCTCGTAAGCGTCCGCCCAACCCCAGTCGAACACATACTCGCCGTACGAATGGCTCTTTAGGTACAGCGGAGCGCATGCCACGACACGGCCTGAATCTTCGATGACGAGGTGTTGCGGTTTCCAGCCTGTGGCGTTTGTTGCCGATCCACTTTCTTCTAAGGCATAGAGAAACCCGTGGGAAACAAAAGGATTTTCAGGACCAGCACAGCCATCCCAGGCCGCCGCCGACACGTCGCTAATTGCTGACAGAACTTTAATCTGAACGGGATCACGGCCGCCAGGCATGAGAACCACACGTCAATGGAGTGACTTTAAACATGGCGGCCCACCAGGGTGTACCGCAAGGAATGATTGAAACGGTGTGACAGGGCGACTACATGGCGAGAATGGGTCAGATAATGTCAAATATGCCATCGACTTCCGTAGCGGAACCGAGTGGCAGGGAAGAGCACCCTACCGCAGCACGGGCATGTTTTCCGGCATCTCCGAAAATCTCAACCATAATATCGGAAGCACCATTAATGACCTTCGGCTGTTCGGTAAAATCCGGTGTGCAGTTGACGAAGCCACCGAGGCGGACTACTCGGTGGACTCGATCTAAATCGCCGTCGCAGGCCTCACGCAATTGGGAAATGAGATTGAGTGCGCATATGCGGGCGGCCTGATATCCGTCGTCGACTGAAAAATCGCCACCCACCTTGCCCGCGTACTGCAATTTGCCACCGGCGAAAGTAACCTGACCGGAAATCACGACGGTGTTTCCAGTAATGACGTAGGGCACGTAGTTCGCTGCTGGGGTGGATGGCTTTGGCAATTCAATACCAAGCTCTAACAACCTTCTCTCAATCTTGCCCATGAAATGCCTTGTGGTCAGAGGTGGAAAGCGCTGAGCGCTTCAAATTTATTGCTTTGGATATACAACGATAAGCAGAAAAAAGAGGGGGTGAGTATCGAGCTACTTTCTTTATTTAAGAACATCCACTCGTTGCGCCACAGGTGAGGCACTTCATGCACGTTCCATTGCGCACCAGTGTGAAGTTCCCGCATTCACCGCACGAATCACCCTCATAGCCTTTCATTCGTGCCTCGCGAATATGGTCCATGTGCGTATCCGTTGACGCGAATACATCTGTATCCAAATTGACGACGACGCTGGCTGCCTCGGCAGTGTCAGTTTGTAGGGCGGTATTGCCGGCTACGGCTTGAACATTACTAGCTTTGCTCTTGGGGCGGGCTTGAAGCAGCGAAAGCCTGCTGCGCACATAACCCTGACTGGCTAGCCGACCGACGGCGGCAAGGTGGACGATATCGGCATCATTCTCCAATTCGCCTTCTTCGTTTCCCTTGCCAACGCTGTCAGGAGCGAGGTCATCCGGATCGACATGGGCGAGATCATTTCGGCCCAAATAGGATACGGCGAGTTCGCGGAATATGTAGTCAAGAATGGAAGTCGCCATCTTGATGGTGTCGTTACCCTGAACCATCCCAGATGGTTCGAAGCGGGTGAAGGTAAAGGCTTCGACGAACTCCTCAAGTGGCACGCCGTACTGAAGGCCAATGGAGATAGCGATGGCAAAATTATTCATCAGGCTGCGGAAGGCGGCGCCTTCTTTGTGCATATCGATAAAAATTTCGCCGATGCCGCCTTCCTCATATTCGCCAGTCCGCAGGTACACCTTGTGACCACCGACGATTGCCTTCTGTGTATAGCCTTTGCGTCGATGGGGAAGGCGGGCTCGGCGGGCGATAAAGCGTTCGACAATGCGCTCGGCAACAATTTCTGCCTGTACTGCCGTTGGCTGATTGGCCACGTCCTCGGCGAGATCATCGTCTTCATCAATCAATGACGATTGCAGCGGTTGTGAAAGCTTGGACCCGTCGCGGTAGAGGGCGATCGCCTTGGCGCCCAATTCCCACGCTAGTTTGTAGGCGTTCTTGCAGTCCTCAACGGAGGCGCTACGAGGCATATTAATGGTCTTGGAGATGGCGCCAGAGATAAAGGGCTGAGCCGCTGTTATCATGCGAATGTGGCTTTCTGCGGACAGGCTGCGGGTTCCTTTGCGCCCGCAAGGATTAGCGCAATCGAAGACTGGCAGATGTTCATCCTTGAGATAC
The DNA here is from genome assembly GCA_963580965.1 of Alphaproteobacteria bacterium. Lineage (GTDB taxonomy): Bacteria > Pseudomonadota > Alphaproteobacteria > Rhodospirillales > CAMCUA01 > CAMCUA01. The sequence continues at coordinate 6,027 of CAUZNJ010000065.1, forward strand.
GGCGCACCCTCTAACGTCATGGCACCGCATATGTAGGTATTGGCGGCATCAATGTCGGTGCGGCTGATGCCAATTGCTTTAAGAAAGTCAAACGATGCATCGTCGAGTTGCTTCGCGTCGAGCCCCATTATGTCGGTACAGAACGCTTCACCCAGGGTCCATTTGTTAAAGACGAAGCGGATATCGAAGGCGCTGCCAAGCGCCTCCTCGACGGTTTTCAGTGCCGCGTCGGTGAAACCCTTGGCCCGCAGTGCATCAGGGTTGATTCCGGGGGCATCCCGGAGCGTGCCGTAGCCGACTGCGTAGCCAATAATCTCTTCGATTTGGGACTTATCATAACCAAGGTTTTTCAGGGCGACCGGAACCAAGCGGTTAATGATCTTGAAGTATCCGCCGCCTGCCAGCTTCTTGAACTTGACTAATGCGAAGTCGGGCTCAATCCCGGTGGTGTCGCAGTCCATGACAAGGGCAATGGTGCCCGTCGGCGCTACCACCGATACTTGGGCATTACGGAAGCCATGCTTTTTACCAAGTTCCATGGCTCGGTCCCACGTCGCGCAGGCAGCATCCGCTAGGGCCTTATCGGGACAGGAACCAGTATCAAGGGGAACGGGAAGAACGCTTAGATCGCAATACCCGTCCTGCCGGCCGTGCGCCGCTAGTCTGTGATTTTCGATCACTCGAAGCATGCCATCGCGATTAGGCCCGTATCCCGGGAAAGCACCCAGTTCACCGGCCATCTCCGCCGACGTCTCATAAGAGACCCCGGTCATTAATGCGGTTATCGACGAGCAAATGGCTCGGCCGGCGTCGGAGTCATAGGGAATTCCCCCCGCCATCAAGTAGCCGCCAATGTTGGCGTAACCGAGGCCTAGAGTGCGGAACTGGTATGACTTGAGGGCGATTTCTTTCGATGGAAATTGTGCCATAAGCACGGAAATTTCGAGCGTCACTGTCCACAGACGCACAGCGTGTTCGAATGCGTCGACATTAAAGCCGCTACCGTCTTTCTTTGTAAAAGATACCAAGTTAATAGATGCAAGATTGCACGCTGTATCGTCCAGGAACATGTACTCGGAGCACGGATTCGAGGCATTGATGGCACCGCTTGCCGGACATGTGTGCCATTCGTTGATTGTCGTATCGTACTGAATGCCTGGGTCTGCGCAGGCCCAGGCCGCATGGCCGATCTGTTCCCATAGGTCGCGTGCTTTAATGGTTTTAGCGACTTTATTGTCCGTGCGCTGGGTCAGTTCCCATTCACCGTCTTCAAGAACCTTGCGCAGGAACTCATTAGTTACGCGAACGCTGTTGTTGGAGTTCTGCCCAGAAACCGTGGCATAGGCTTCCGAGTCCCAATCAGTGTCGAAGACTGGAAAGTCGATATGGCTATAACCCTGCTTGGCGAATTCGATGACCCGCTGGACATAGGTATCGGGAATCATCGCCCGACGAGAAGCGATAACGGCTTTCTTCAGCAAGGGGTTTTGTTTCGGGTCGAAGGGATGTTCGACAGTGCTGCCATGGCAGGCGCTGATAACCTCGTTGAGATGCCTCTCCGCGAGACGAGAGCCAGAGACCAGAGCCGCGACTTTTTGCTCCTCGCGGGCCTTCCAGTTGATGAACTCCTCGATATCAGGATGATCGACGTCGAGAATTACCATCTTTGCGGCGCGGCGCGTGGTGCCTCCTGATTTGATGGCGCCGGCGGCGCGGTCACCGATCTTTAGAAAGCTCATAAGTCCGGAGGAACGTCCGCCGCCAGTGAGGGGCTCGTCATTGCCACGCAGGCGCGAGAAGTTGGTGCCGGTACCCGAACCATACTTGAATAGACGCGCTTCACGAACCCAAAGATCCATGATTCCGCCGTCGTTCACAAGATCATCGCTGACGCTTTGAATAAAGCAGGCGTGTGGCTGGGGGTGCTCGTAGGACGATTTTGAGGCGACTAATTTTCCGGTCTGGTAGTCGACGTAATGATGCCCCTGGGACGGCCCGTCGATGCCGTATGCCCAATGGAGGCCCGTATTGAACCATTGCGGCGAATTGGGCGCCCCCATCTGCCGGCATAGTGTAATGCACATCTCATCAAAATAGGCGAGGGCATCTTCTTCTCCGTCGAAATAGCCGCCTTTCCAGCCCCAATATGTCCAGGTTCCGGCTAGCCGGTCGAACACCTGCTGGGCACGGGTTTCTCCACTAAGACGCTCCTTGGCAGGCAAATTTGCCATTGCCTCTTCGTCGGCCTCGCTGCGCCATAGCCACTCAGGCACGCCGTCTTCGGCGATACGACGCAAAATTTTGGGAACGCCTGCCCTGCGAAAATACTTTTGGGCGAGGATATCGCCGGCCACCTGAGTCCAGGTTGCAGGTACCTCCATTTCGGCTAGGTGAAAAACCACCGATCCATCAGGATTCCGGATTTCACTCGAAGACTTGCGAAACTTGACCCCAGCGTAGCGAGGCTCGCTCTTTTTCGTGAATTTCCGCGCGATCTCCATGTCTTTCCCCTTATAAAGTGCTGCGTTGGCACTTTGGTGCGGCAAAGGTGCGAATTGTATCGCAGTTATACCTTTGCTCCCTTTCGTCGGTGCCAGCAAAACTCACTAGCAAACCGATCTCCTTCTTATCGTTCAGCCCCATATATTGTTTTAGATCAAAGTGGGGCCACAATATGTAGCGGAGGCGAATTCTGGGCGCAACAAGATTTAGTGCCAGTGTTCGGGAAAAATATCTTATATTTGGATTATCAATGGGTTGGCGGTCAAACTTAAAAATACACACTAACTAGTGCGATCAAGGACGCTAAATTTTTTTT
>CAUZNJ010000066.1:0-8833 GCA_963580965.1 Alphaproteobacteria bacterium
GCAAGACCATGGAGCATTCCGATCCCAACAGCATTTTGCTGGAACCTGGAAAGTCGGGAGAAGTTGTCTGGAAGTTCATCAAAGCAAGCGCCTTAGAATTTGCCTGCAATATTCCGGGCCATTACGAAGCCGGCATGATGGGGGAAATTAACTTCCAGCCGCGTCATTGATAACAAGCAGGTGGAATTTGAAGTTGGTTTGAGCCTCAGCGCATCAGTCCTAAGGGTAATCCATAGGATGGACTGCTTTTGGAAACAAATCGCGTTAGTGAGGCACGTTCTCAGGCCGTCTCAGTGGCACGGAGATATAGGACTATCCACGGGTGAGTGGCTTGGAGCAGCCATTCAACCATAATGTGGCGAACGACAGTTTAGAGTCCCGGCTGCAAATTTCTGCATCGCAGCGAATGGCTGCTTTTAGTTGTAAGGTAAGTCCTGCAATTTTTATAAACTGGCGATTGCTCTATTGCATCATCCTTTCATGAACTGCTGCCATACCTCGGTCGGCTAAGTCAGTCACCTCGGCCGCATGCTCTTGGAGCGCTGCGATGAGTTCGGGGTCTTTTGACTTTTGGATAACGACGATCCCTTCGTCGGTCAGCTTAATCTCTGTTTCAATTTCATCTCCCCGTTCAAAGAAAATATCTAAAATCGGGCTTTGAATGATAATCTCTGGATCGTCTTTATCTGCGACGCGCCGGATCATCCCGAAGACATGACTTACCAATTGGTCCATTACATCTTCATCAGTTGAACGCGTCACAGTGCGGATACCATTGGGAAGGTTGGTCACATCGCGTGTGATCGTCTCAAAATTACGGAACATGACCGCAAGCTCAGCGCTTTCATCTGGTGTTGCATTTGCTCCGCGCAAACCAGGCATGTTGACTTCGTCATGTCTGGTTCCGTTAGCCCCGTGCGTTTGAGTGCCACCAGACATATGATGGGACATCATGTAAAAGGGGTTTCCCTTAAAGAACAAAACGCCTGCTGCAGCCAATACAACCAATACAACCAAGACTAATAGCCCGATCGTAATTCGGCTCTTGTTTAGAAATGATGTCAGCATCTATTCTAACCTATAAGAAGGGTTCATAGCCCGTTTATGCACAATAAAGACGGTGCAATAGCTCCAAAACTTGTGCGACTTGGGTTCTTTCGAATAAGTAGTAGAGCGTCTGACGCATAACGCCGCTTTCGACACTATTTTATGCCCACGGGCATTTAACAATTCAATTGCACCTTCTTGATAATTTGGTGCTAAATGTGCGTATCTCTGAACCATTTCAAGCGACCTGTGCCCTGTCAGGTTCATAATGTTATATAAGTAGATAATCGCTTGGTAATTCTCGAAGCTACTGCTTTGTATTCCTATACGTTATGTACGTTTAGGGCTTTAGAAATTAAAGGAATGGATAATTTGGACCATAAAACCCATGTAAAAAAGCGGGTAAGCACGGCCTTACTTCTCGCCGCCGGAACAGGCTCTCGCCTATACCCCCTAACTCAGAACGCTCCAAAATGCCTGACAATAGTCAAAGGCATATCCATCCTTGAACGGATGATCACCAATCTGAAGAAAAATGGCTTCAAACGGCTGGTTATAGTTACAGGATATTTTGAAAGCCAAATTAGAGATTTTCTTGGAGATCAGTCAGGCGACATAAAAATCGAGTATGTATTCAGTCCCTTATACAAAAATACCAATAATATCTATTCTCTCTGGATGGCACGTAAAGCGATTGAGGAACCATTTCTACTGCTCGAAAGTGATCTTGTCTTTGACGAAGCGCTCCTGGACGAGATGCTCTATCCCGACAGAATAGCTGTAGCCAAAATGCAGCCCTGGATGAACGGGACAAGTGTAACCGTAAATCAATCTCGGCAGGTTAAGGATTTTTTGGTGAACAATGTGGATTCTCTTGGCGACGCCAAATACAAAACGGTTAATATTTACAGCCTTTCACTTAAGTCCTGGAATGGAATTGTTAAAATATTAGACAAGCGTATTTCAGATGGAAAAGTAAATGACTATTACGAAACTGTATTTGCGGAAATGATTGCCGATGGGAGCCTCCATTTAGAAGCGGTCTTTTTTGACGATAAGCCATGGTATGAAATAGATACCATTGATGATCTTGCAGAGGCTCAAAAACTATTTTCATTAAATAGTTATGTGCCCAGGAAAATATTTTCCATTTTAAAACCGACTTTTGGCACGCCCATAATAAAAGACATAACGGTGCCACTAAAAGAACCTGGATCCTTAAGTGTTACAAAAACAATACAAGACCCAATCTGAAAAATATGAATTTATCTCTAAGCAACATGGTGGTTACTATCGGCATGATTTCATAGATCATGCCTATCTTTATAATCTTTATTTCCCGCCAGAGGCTGTCTTCACAAACTTTAAGGATCAAGTTCACGATCTTGTTCTCAACTATCCCGTGGCTCAAGACGCTCTTGCCGAGCTTGTTGGCAAAATAATTGACCAGCCAGCTGAAAGAATTGTTGTGGGAAACGGGGCTGCTGAATTAATAAAAATAGTGTCCGGACACGTCGCTGGAAAATTAATCGTTCCTGTGCCTTCTTTTAATGAATATGCCAATGCAGCGCCTGCAGGAAAGGTCGTTGAGTTTCCACTCGAATTTCCATCCTTCCAACTGGATGTGGATAAATTTGCCGCCGAAGCCTTGAGAGTAAAAGCTGATGTTGCCGTTGTGGTTACGCCAAATAATCCAACATCACTATTAATTCCCAAGGCCGATGTCATTCGACTTGCAAAAAAACTTGAACCTCATAATTGCATGCTGATTGTTGACGAATCATTTTTAGATTTTGCCGAGAATCCTGAGAGAATAAGTCTGGAACAAGAAATCGAAAATCATCCGAATGTGGCAATTTTTAAAAGCATGAGCAAAGCCTACGGGATCTGTGGAATCAGGATCGGCTATATGCTGTCGACTAATCCAAAATTTACGGTAGCGGTAAAAGATGGCGTACATATTTGGAATATCAATGGTTTCGCTGAAGAATTTCTGAGGGTTTTACCTGATTACAAAGAAGAATTTATTGAAAGCTGTAAACAGATTCGAAGCGACAGAGACAGCCTCTATTTAAAACTTTGTGCCATTGAGGGGATGACGGTTTTTAAACCGACTGCAAATTACATTTTCTGTCGCCTGCCTGACACTGTGCAAAGCGCACCCGAAATTATGAAAAAATTATTTATTGAACACAACATGTACATAAAGGACTGTTCAGGCAAAACTCAACCCGATTCTGACCGTTACCTTAGAATTGCCAGCCGTACAGAAGAAGATAATTGTAACTTAGTGGCGGCATTAATTGACGTAATGGACTTACTAAAGGGACGAAACGTAAAATAATGACAACGCCCGAACCTCAACAATCCGATCAGCCGGCAATGCTGTCTTTTGTCAGGGACCTTCCAAATATTTGTTCCCTAACAGGATTGTTATGTGCGGTCCTCGGTATTTTCTTCGCAATGGTGGGCAACTTTCCGGCCGCAATAATAGGACTGATTTGGGCCATACTTTTTGACTGGTGTGATGGAATGATCGCCCGACGGATGAAAGGGAGAACCGATGAATCCCGAGCTTTCGGGGGACAACTTGACTCGCTGATAGACATTATAAGTTTTGGAATTCTTCCTGCTGTTTTTCTTTTGAGCTATGGGGAATTCAGTCCATGGTTTCTGCCCGGAGCAATTCTTATTATCGCCAGCTGCGCAATACGATTGAGTTATTTCAATGTCTTCGGGCTTAACGACGATTCGTCTTATATGGGCATGGCCGTTGACAACAATGGTATTATTATCGCGTTTGTATTTCTCTTTGACGGTATTTTCAGCCACACCTTTTCCTCAGTCATTGTGTACATAACTGTTATCACTATTGCGGTCTTAAATGTAGCGCCAATTAAAACGCCAAAGTTCCCAGAAAGGTGGGTTTATGTTCTTACGGTCTATGTCCTCGGATTAACGGCCATCTATGGCTGTAAACTGTGGTGCACATAGCAATAGAATTATAGGAATTGTCTGGCGATGAATCATAGGGACTCTACCAAACGACAGATCGACGATGCAGCCGTGAAGGAATATTTTGAAAATGCAAAGGGTGGAACAGCTGCCTCTGTTAGCATGATGACCCATGAGTTCAATCTCCCTGCCTCTGCGGCCAGCTATCGAATTCACAAAGAGACAGGAACGATCCATGACTGGCTGGGTGCTGTGCATCAATCTGGAAGAGTGCTTGATGTTGGCTGTGGCGCAGGGACTTGGTCAGAGATTTTCGCCGAACGCTACAAGACGGTTATAGGCATCGAGCAAAGCAGTCTCATGTTGAAGGCTGCCAAAGAAAGGACTGCTCATCTGGCCAACGTTCAGATCCTCGAAGGTGACGGTCGCCATGACCTTCCGGAAGGCCCCTTCGACATGATCTTTCTGGGTGGTCTGTGTATGTATCTCAATGACGACGATGTTATAGCGCTGCTCAAGACTTTGAAAAACCGTCTTACTGAAGGGGGGGCGATTATCCTCCGCGAGTCGACTTTGAATCAGGGTGAATCTCTAACACAGGGAGAGTATCAGGCCGTCTACCGAAGTGTAAGCCTATACCGTAAACTCATCGATGGCGCGGGTTCCTTGCGTGTGGAAGTTCGGCGGAACTATGGTTACACCAATTTGGTGACGGCTGAGGAGTTGGTTAATCTGCGTCGTAGGTGGCTACCATTCCTGCCCAAAGATTCGACCATGCTAGGCTCCTTGACGTGGTGGATGCTCAGAGGGACTGCAGCGATAAGCTTCTGGGCGATGCCTCGAATATTATTCCAACTCAGCATCTCTTGGCCCAGATTACAAAATCACTTCTTTAGGCTAAGTTTGGTGGGTAAATAGGGTGTTGTCAGACCTAAGTGGACTAGTCTCCGTGTATTGTAATGGAGAAGTTCAAATTTGAGATCTAAGTTCCTTTGTCCGCTTTGGGTCAAAAACAGACTCTCTTGTCGTATACCTATAATGTCCGCTTTCGGGGGCAAAGCAGACTCTGTTCAGAGGGTGTCGAAGAGTCCGCTATTAGCCAATGTCGGACATTTACACGCCACCGTTCCCGACTATCCGATCCGACAACGGCAGCGAGTTCACTGCTAAAACTGTCCGGGAATGGCTACCACGGGTCAATGTCCAGACCCTCTACATCGAGCCGGGATCACCGTGGATGTCGGCGGTTCGAACCCATCACCGCCCACCATTTTCTTTGCGGCAAGGTTCAGGGCGAGAAAAGGGCCAGACAGCTATGCTGTCCAGCCCTTAAGTGACGAGTACATTGTTGTGGTTAGGCCATAGGCGAGCCGCGCCCGAATTCGGGATAGGCTTCCATGCCAAGCTCTGCCCGGTCGAGGCCGATATCTTCGCCCTCTTCACTGGACCTAATGCCCATTGTGTATTTCAGGATCAGCCAAAAGATTGAGCTGGCGAGCACGACGAAGGCGCCAATCGAGACAATGCCAATCAGCTGAGTACCTAAGCTGGCGTCGCTGTTGGTCAGAGGCACGGCTATGGTGCCCCAGATGCCAGCGACCAGATGGGCCGATATGGCGCCAACAACATCATCGATTCTCAGTTTGTCGAGTAGAGGCACGATGATGACCACGAGGATGCCGCCAACGGCGCCGATCATGATCGCCATCAGCGGGGAGGGTGTGTCCGGACCCGCGGTGATGCTGACCAAACCGGCGATTGCTCCATTCAATGCCAAGCTGAGATCGACCTTCTTGTAGAGCATTTGGGTCAACGCCATGGCGGCAATGATACCACCGGCGGCGGCCAGGTTCGTGTTTACGTAGATCGTCGAGATGGCGATCACGTCGGCTGCCGATCCCATCGCCAATTGTGATCCGCCGTTGAATCCGAACCAACCTAGCCAAAGAATGAAGGTCCCTATGGTCGCCAACGGCATATTTGCACCAGGCATCGGATTGACCCGACCATTAGGTCCATACTTGCCTTTGCGGGCGCCAAGGATGATGGCGCCAGTTAGTGCCGCCCAGCCACCGCAGGAGTGGACCAGGGTAGATCCGGCGAAGTCGGCAAACCCCATTTCGGAAAGCCAACCGCCGCCCCATTGCCAGGAACCCTGGATCGGATAGATGATGGCGGTAAGAAATACGGTGAAGAGCAAAAACGGCCACAGCTTGATTCGCTCCGCAACCGTGCCGGAGACGATGGAGGCTGTGGTGGCAACGAACACCATCTGGAAAAACCAGTCCGATTCGGCAGCGTAACCGGCCTCAAAATTGCCAGCCAATGCATCGGCATTGTCGGCAGCCCACGGCAGGAATGAGCCGATATAACCGCCATCGACGCCGCTATACATCAGATTATAGCCAACGACGTAATACATGATGCCGGCGACGGAATAGAGCGCGATATTCTTCAGGCAGATGGTGGCGGTGTTTTTGGACCGTACCAGTCCAGATTCCAACATGGCAAAACCCGCCGCCATCCACATCACCAGGAACCCGTGCATGAGGAAGGAAAGAGTGTTGAAAATGTACTGTGTTTCGGTTGTTGCGGCCTCGGCCGTCTGTGCTAATGCCGGGCTGGCGGCGGCAAGTATCATTGTTGCAATCGAGGCGCCAACGGCAGCGTAGCGGGTCTTCTGGCGTGACATATTCTTCTCCTAATAAGTGACGTTGCCTAGAGGGCGTTGACGTCCGTTTCGCCGGTGCGAATGCGGGTGGCATTTTCGAGGTTGGAGACGAAAATCTTGCCGTCGCCTATGTTCCCGGTGTGCGCAGAGGTTTGAATGGCTTCGACAATTCGGTCGACAAGCGAATCAAGCACGGCGATCTCTATCTTGACTTTGGGCAAGAAGCTGACCGTGTATTCGGCGCCCCGATAGATTTCCGGCTGTCCTTTTTGACGACCAAACCCGCGAACCTCGCTAACAGTCATGCCCTCCACGCCAAGTGGCGTCAGCGCTTCGCGTACCGTATCCAGCTTGAATGGCTTAATAACGGCTGTGATCAGTTTCATGGCGTCGGTCCTTTCCGTGGCCCTGGCCCGCGTTCATTCAAACATTCTGATCAGGCCGCGAGCGGTTGATGCATCGTGCATGTCGCCACGCGGCGACATGCACTCATATCTTCAAGAACCGTGCCAAATGCGGAATTCGTATTATTTATTAATAATATCAGAGTGTTGGAGTGAATTTTGTGTTGTACAGGCGTGCGTCTCGAATACTATTGTGATAAAAAAATAGGCATTTTTTATAAATGATTATATTATAAGCACTTATAACCATCATATGAGACAAGATTATCCGGATGCCCCATCCCCGGTCGGCATCTTCTTCACTATCGACGAGCAGTTGGAGATCAGCAGTTGGCTCGACTAAACGGCAGGCGACGAAGGGGCGCCGATGTCCGAGTTGGGTCAAAAACAGACTCTCTTGTCGTATACCTATAATGTCCGCTTTCGGGGGCAAAGCAGACTCTATTCAGAGGGTGTCGAAGAGTCCGCTATTAGCCAAAAGCGGACATAAGGTGGGTGATTTAAAACACTTGAAGCATACAATTATTTTTTAAATAACCTTCTTTCTTTCTATCTTTATCAAAAATTAGCGAGCTCCATTTTTGATTGAGAACTCGCTATTCAAAATTAAGTTGTTAGTTGTCTAACAACTGCTTCGCCAACAGAATGAGCACTTGCAGGATTTTGACCCGTCGTCTGTGGCAGCTAACCAGGAAATTCAGTTAAGAAAGGCAAGGAAAGAGCCACACATTCAAACGGCGTGCTCCCCATGTGCCCCCTAACAAGAAAAAATGACCTAGCTGTTTCCAGCTAAGCCGTTGATTTTTTATTGGTTTATAAATCGGTTACAAAGATTCAAAGTTAAGTGACATAATCCGGGGGTCTGGGTCACTTTTGGCTTTATGAACTCAAACATTTCACAGTACTTTTCTAAGTCTTAAGCCCCACCTGATACAGTTCAATGCGGTTGTTGTCAGGGTCGGAGACGTAGATCGTTAGGCCGTAGGGGCCGTCGTGTAGTTCTTCCTGAAAATGCGTACCACGCGCCTTTAGGCGTTCGCTCAGGGCGCGTACATTATCAACCTCAAAGGCAATATGATCGATCTGTTGATGGGCTTTATCCTTACCAGCAATCAGGGAAAATCCGTGGTGCGCGGTCCATGGGACAGGGTTAGGACCCTCAGACAGGGCCTTGGGTAAATTGATGGTCGTCCTACCCCATGAGCGGGGAAAAGGAATTATGAAATTAACTAACCACACAGCCCTTATCGAAGCGGGCATCGAAACCCGTTTCGGGCCAGATTGGCCAGGGCGCAGATGCGGGGCAAAGACCCGGGTCGGCGGGGCGTGCCAAAATCCCGCCATTGGAGATCGGGACCGATGCAAGCTGCATGGCGGCCGGTCCACCGGACCACGGACCGTGGAGGGCAAAGCGCGGGTAGCTGCTGCGCACACGAAGCACGGACGACGGTCCAAGGCTCATGTGGAGAAGGTCAGGTATATTAATGCTGAGATCAGGCGGATAACCAATGAGCTTCGGCTTGGTGGGTTTATTCCCTAAATCGTAGCCCCCCCGGTTCGAGGGCCATGAGCCACGGCGCTCGGTCCAGTGTCAGGCACAACCATTTCAGTAGCCCTCGGATCAAGCAGGGTGATCCGTGGTGCACGGCCCATGGATCGATTGGTCCTATTGGCGCACGGCAGAATTCCTAATTGATCCATAAATATACCATATAAAACAATAACTTATTAGATATTGGTTCTAATGGTTCAATAT
>CAUZNJ010000067.1:0-8773 GCA_963580965.1 Alphaproteobacteria bacterium
AACTGCGACGAAACCGATTTTGCCAGCCTGCTTGCAACGGCACTCCTAATTCAGGATTCAATCCCGGCGTTTCTTGAAAGCCTGGATTGGATCAACATGGGCGGTGGCTATCTCTTCGATATGGCCGACGACAAGTCGGGCTTCTTCCAAGCGGTAGAGATATTCCGCGAGGGTTTCGGCCTACAGGTTTTTATCGAACCCGGTGCGGCGCTAGTGCGGCGTGCCGGTACAATTGAAGCGACCGTGCACGACCTGTTCGAGAGCGATGGCATTCAAATCGCCGTTCTAGATACAACGGTAAACCATATGACCGAGGTCTTTGAATATCAGTTCGAACCGGATGTGCTGGGCCACGTCGATGGCGGTGTCCATGAGTACATTCTGGCCGGCTGTACCTGCCTTGCCGGGGATGTCTTTGGCGAATACGCCTTCGACAGACCGCTTTCAATTGGTTCACGGATTACGTTTATCAACATGGGCGCCTATACCATGTCGAAAGCGCACCGGTTCAACGGTGTCAGCCTGCCGGCATTCTATACGCATAACGGGGACGGTGTGGTGACATTGATCAAAGAAGACAGCTTTGACGACTTTGCGCGGACGATGGGGATGACCTAGGGTGAACTGTTGAAATAGCGGAACGTTTTCTTCATCCACCAAGGCCAATGACCACCCTTCCCGCCACAAGCTACCCTTCCCACTAAATTTTTATATAGCTTTTACCAATTCGAAAATCGCAGGATGCCAAAGTTCATCGATATTTATTGCATTCCAGATATTGGGAATTATTCAGATATATTTTGGACGTCAAGGGAGCCTTGAGTGAAGGTTGTACTGAAGATTGGTGCGGCGCGAGCCGAATGGTGGAAATCACACCTTTCCGCGCTGTTGCCCGCGTATGAAGTCGTTCTCGCGGACGAGCCGATGGATCACGAGAGCATCGATTTTGCCGTGGTTTGGAAGCCAGAACCCGGATGGTTGCAGACGTTTCCCAATCTGCAGTGCATCGTCTCCATCGGTGCCGGCATCGATCACGTGCTATGCGATCCTGATCTGCCCGCACACTTGCCCATCATCCGCACGACGGGTACGGATCTAAACGTTCGCATGCGCGAATATGTTACGTTGCATGTACTGCGCATTCACCGCCGGTTGCCTGAGGTCGCCGCCGCCCAGGAAGCGCAAGAATGGTGTCAGATCATCGAACCGCCCGCCCAAGATCGCCGGGTTGGTGTCATGGGGCTGGGGAACTTGGGCGCCGATTGTGCCCGGACACTGGCGGACATTGGTTTTAATGTCGCGGGATGGTCGAAGTCGCCGAAGTCAATTGATGGCGTGGCATGTTTCGCAGGTAACGACGAACGAGGCCAGTTTCTTGATGGCGTCCAAATTCTGGTTTGTATGTTGCCGCTGACGCCGGAAACGGAAGGCATCTTAAATGCTGAATTGTTCGCGCAATTGCCCGAGGGCGCATCGATAATCAATGTTGCCCGGGGCCAGCACCTGATCGAAGCGGATCTGTTGGCGGGGCTTCAATCTGGCCATATCAAAACAGCGACGCTGGACGTCTTTCACGAGGAGCCACTGCCGAGCAATCACCCGTTTTGGGGGCACCCTGATATTCTGGTAACGCCCCATATCGCCAGCCTTATAGATCCTGTCGCCGGCGGACAGCGCATTGCCGAAAACATAAAGAAATTCGTCGCCGGCAAACCGATCGCCGACCTCGTACCGCCCGGAAAGGGATATTAACGGCGCCGGGTTTTAGGCACGCGCGCCAACATTGCCGCTGTCGGCGGCTTCCAATTCGAATAGTGATTCCGCAACGGCACCGGCGAGTGGATTGGCCTTGTCACCGCAGCCGAATGTGACGCCGCTGGCGCGGTCTCGATAAACGCCCGATGGGCACGCGTAAAGCTTTGGGAATACCAGGTTCTGAGCAACTTCCAACTCGAACTGTTCGGCTAAAGCTGACAGTACTTCGGGGCCGACCGCCGGATCAACGCGAATGGAGGCGCGGCCCCCAGCATCGATGCGGGGAAGATTGAATGCCTCTTCCAAGGTGATGCCGTAGTCTAACAGCAAGGCCGTGATTTGCATCGTACATGGCACGATGTAATTTGCACCGGACGCGCCGACAGCGAAAACGGCCTGGCCGTCGCGGACACAAATCGTTGGGCACATGTTGGATGCGTTGATCCGCTTGCCGCCCTCCATTGACGTGGGGAATCCGGGCCGTGGATCGAAATAAGATGCGGCGTTATTCATAAGGATGCCGGTGCCCGGTAGAACGACTTTTGAGCCGAAACGGTTGAGCAACGAATAGGTCAGCGCGACCATGTTACCGTCTGCATCGACGGCGCTCATATGCGATGTACAGCCCGCCATATCGCCACGGCCCTGCCGCCTTTCATGGTTAGCGAACGCTTGGTTCAAGGCTGTCGCGTATGTCGCATAGGTGTGGGCACCAATGGGTTGCGACTGGTCCAGATGCGATGTGACGTGCGTAAGTGCCTCATTGAGCCTCAGGCCGCCGCTATTTTCACTGGGTGTGTACAGTTGTGCGCCACGGTGCATATGGACCAACGGATCGTTGAATTGGGCTACGTAGGCTGCCAGGTCCTCAACCGTGATGCGACTGCCGCCGGCTTGCAGATCATTGGCCAGGGATTCTGCAATCGTGCCGCGGTAAAATTCATCAGGCCCGCGGTCAGCGAGGGTCTTGAGGGTGGCGGTAAGCTTTGCAAGAGGCAAAAACTGTTCCGGTTGAGGCGGCACGCCACCAGGCATATAGGTCGCGGCGCTAGCCGCAAAACGCGAGAGGTCAGCCGCCTCCATCGCGATGTGCAATGTCGTGTGCCAGTCTACGGGTAAGCCACGTTCAGCCAGCTGGATTGCGGGTGCGAGAACCGAATCGAATCCAAGGCGACCGTGGTGTTGCACAGCCGCCGAAAGGCCCGCCACCGCGCCGGGAACGATGATCGATTTGTAACCGACGACATTGGCATTATCCGCCACGCCGGGAAATCCCATCATGGCATCCGGCACGTTCGGATCTAGCGGATAGTCAGCCGGATTAATGCCTTTCGGCAATATTCCTTGGAAGTCGATGGCGGTTGCCCGGCCTTCGTCCGCCAGCCAAATAACCATATATCCGCTGCCGCCCATTCCGCACATCCACGGTTCGACGGCGTTCAAAGCGAAGGCGCAGGCAACAGCCGCATCGACGGCGTTTCCACCTTTCGCCAGGGCATGGGCCCCAGCTGCGGCCGCCTGCCAGTTTTGCGCTGCAACGATGCCGCGCTCTGACGAGACAGAGCGCTTGCGCACATCCCACTGTTCCACGTTGCGGTTCATGAATTATCTTCCCTGTCCCAGTCTAGTACTTTTCTCCGATAGCCAATACTCGGTCTGCGGTGTTGATGCTAACCGTCGTCCCATGAATGACAAAGACGTCCTCTCCCACCACATGACCTGCCCGGGCTAGAATCTCAGCGAAGCCCGCGACGAATCCTTTGGCGAAATCAGGTGGGTTGGACGGCACCTTATAGCTGATCACGCCGTTCACACCGTTGGCGGCATCGCGCCAAGCTGCGAAGTCCGTAAAGGTCACGCCGATATCCACGCCGATCCTGAGCATTAGTACATTTTCGACTTATCCAGAATATTCTTCATGTCGTTGAAACGTCCTTCCGCGTAGCACTTTAGGTTGCCACAGAAGATGTCTGTGATCCGTTTATTTTCCTGATCAACGGTGCTCGCAGAATGGGGGCTGATGATAACGTTTGGCAAATCCCAAAGTGGACTGTCCGCCGGCAATGGTTCAACCGCAAAAACGTCCAAAGCGGCGAAGCCGATATGTCCTGATTTCAGTGCCTCGATGAGCGCGGGTTCGTCGACGACGGCGCCGCGGGCCACATTGACAATGGTGCTCCCCGGTTTCATGGCTGCCAGGGCATTGGCGTCGATCATATTTTCCGTGTCGGGGGTATGCGGCATGCTCAACACTAAGGTGTCGGCCTCTGCCAGCATGGTCAGTAATTCTCCATGCCCGTAAGCCTGATCCACGCCAAGCTCAGAGGCAGTTTTGGCGCCGTTCTGCCGATTTAGAAACACCGTTCGCATGCCAAAGGCCCGGGCCATTTTTAGTACTCGCTGACCGACAATTCCGGCGCCAATGACAGCGAGCGTCTTACCTTCCAGTCCATCACCACAATATCTGGCCCAATGACGATGGTGCTTTTCCGTCTCGAGAAACGGCAGAGCCTTATAATGACTGAGCAATCCCATGAACACGAACTCGGCCAGTGGGCCGGCATGAACGCCGCGAGCGGTTGTCACCAATACATTTGAATTCTGTAATCCCAGATTTTTGACTTGTTGCCCGACACCTGAGCTCGTCGTCTGTATCCACTTCAGATTGGGCGCCAACGCTAAACAATTTTCTTCACCGAGGACCAGTATGGGGAAATCCCATAAAATATCTGCCCGCGCCAGGTGTTGTCGCCAGGTTCGATCTTGCACATCACTGCGTCGGAATCCTTCGAGACCTTTGTGATCGGCCCGATAGCGAATTGGCGGCAAAACATCGGGGTCGTAAATGACATTGAACGTATTGGGCGCAACAGCGCTTATCCGTGCTACATGGTCGGGTTCAAGCGGTGAGGATATAAAGATATTCAGCATTATGAAGGCCGATCACGTGGTCATGGAATGTCGCGTTTGGCCGATGGCGCGTATTTTTACGACCTCATTTACCTGCCAGTTTGGCCGCCACCTTTGCGGATGCTCCCGAGATATTGCCGAGACGCTCTCCATTTAGCAGCCTCTTATGCACGTCGGGTTCGCCGTCTCTTTTGGCCAAAGCCCAATCCACGTGGGTCTCCGCATCATCTGCAGGCATGACCAGAACGCCCGAGAAATCGGCAACGATGACATCTCCAGGATTAACGACGCTGCCGCCAATCGATACCGGCACGTTAAAACTGCCGCCAATATCATAAATTCGGGTCGTAACCGGTGCGACGCCCCGGCTCCATACGGGGAGACCATGGTATTCGATCTCTGGCGCGTCGGTGCATGGTCCATCAATTACGACTGCCACACATCCTGTCGCAACGATGGCTGCTGCGACACCGCCGCCGAGACAAGCGTGTTTGTTGTCGCCGAGCCGGTCGATACACAACACGTCACCGGGACGAAGAAATTGAATGACGTGATGGAGCAGCGTCGAATCCTGACCCGGAATGGCTAGAGTGACGGCTGTTCCAGCGACGGTAACCCGATTGCCGAGGACATTTTGAATGTGGCGATCAACAAATCCCATATGCCGAATATGGCCAATTGTCGCCGTTTCAACGCGCGAACACTTTTCAACCAGCGCGGGCGCCACTTGGGCTGGCATGTCGTTGATAATATAGGCCATTATTTTAAGCTCCCGCTTTGCTACAAGTGTGGACGCCGCTTATTTTTTTCATAATGTATTTACATATATTAATACACGGCAATGTTTGTGCGTTAATGTTAGGTCTAAGGCAGGCGATTCGATGGAGGTTTGAAATGGACAAGATATACATTGTAGTGACGATGGATGTCGAACCGGCAACCTCGACAACCCATCCGTCGGCCACGGGGCCGGACAACTGGGAAGATGGTGAAAAGTACGTGCGGGGCTATGTTGACCGCGCGGCAGAGTTCGGCTTTCCGGTGTCGTTTTTCATCCACCCCGAAGTCACCGAAGTCCAAAGCGACCTGTTTCTGGAATTGGGCGAGAAGGGCCACTGCGTCGAAGGCCTCCATTTGCATGCGTGGAAATTCCGCGATGGAAAATACGAGGCCCACTGTGGCGGGCTATCGGCAAACGATCTGCGTGCCGTTATGTCAGAATCCATATCCATGTGGCAATCCGGGATGGGGCGGCGCCCCTTGTACTTCCGGCCTGGGACGTTTTCCGCCAACGATACAATGTTTGGGGTTCTTGCCGAACTTGGGTTTCGTGGTGGTTCTTGTTCGATGCCAGGCCGGATTTGGCGGCGCATGAATGCCATATGGACAGGCGCCGAACCTGATCCCCATCGCGCCCACGCAAATTTCCGCCAACTTGTCGGTGATCTCGAGTTTGCGAATATGCCGGCCTCCGTGGATTTTTCCAGTCGCACGGTCACGGTCGGCAGCAATTTCCGCAAAGTCGATCCCAATTCAACGGAGGCAGCTGGTTCCAACACAGTGTCGAGCCACTGGGACCTGCGGCCTGATTGGCGCGATGCCGATTATGACGTTATCGCCAACAATATTGTCGAGCAACTGCAGGCCCGTCAGCCTTCGATTCCGACCATTAATATGATCACCCACAACGACAACGATCATACAAACCCCGATGATCGGGTTTGTGCAAATCTTCTGAAGTCTTTTGGCGCTATTACCAAGGCATGTGAAGCAAATGGCATTACGCCAGTCGGAACAACTCTCGACAAAATTTGCGACATGGTATTAGCTGAGCCGGTGAAGATGGAGAAATTCATACATGCCTGAATGATAGGGTTTAAAATTTCACAGACAACAGAGATGCCGCTCCAAGTGAATTTTATTCTGCTCAGTCAAGCCGTATAATCTTGAATGAATGTGCATTCAGAATTCATATAATTAACTAAAGGGAGATTTACTTTGAAAATTCAGTTGACGGGCCCCGCAGTCTTGATGGCGTCGATGCTCTTCACATCTGTGGCACCGATGTCAGTGCATGCCGCCGACGTGGTTTGGCGCCAAAGTACGGAACAGCCTGCTGACAGCCTGGAAGGGCTCGGTCACCAGAAATTTGCTGATTTGGTCAAAAAATATTCCAACGGCCGAATGGAAATTAAGGTTTATCCGTCCGAGCAACTGGGCAAAAAAGCGGCAGTTATCGATCAGCTGCAGGCTGGAACAATCCATATCTTTAATTCAACGGCGGCCTATTTGAGCAAATGGGAACCGGCGATGAAGTACATCAGCGCCCCGTTTGTTTTCGCCGACCGGCCTCATTGGCTGCGCTTCATGAAAACCGATCTGGTTAAAGGTTGGGTGAATAATGTCGAAGAAAAAGGCGGCATTACCCTAATCGGTGATTATGTCGATTTCCCGCGCGGTTCATGGCGCGTCATTGTCTCGAAGAACCCCGTCAAATCCATTGACGATATCCAGGGCCTAAAAATCCGTATGCATTCGGATAAGCTGGCTGGAGCCGCTTGGGGGCATCTTGGTGCTGAAGTACGGGTACTCGGCTGGACCGCAGTTTATGAATCCCTGAGCAAGGGTATTGTCGAAGCCGTCAACAGCCCGGCCGCACTTGTCGAATCGATGCGGTTTTATGAAAATGCACCGAATATCACGTCGCATCGTGAATATGAGCAAAGCGTCGGCTATATGGTGAATGCTAAAGCCTATAACAGTTTGCCGGCGGATTTGCGTGATGCGGTCGACCGCGCGCATGCCGGTGCTTCACAATACGAGGCAGGTTTGCTGGATGCAGATACCATGGCATCTATCGATCGCCTGAAAGCAAAAGGCGTCACCTACAATGACAACATGGATACCGGCCCCTTCATCGCGCGTATGAAATCGTTCTATGACGCGCAAGCGAAAGCCGGCGAGCTGCCAGAAGGATTTTTGGCGGCTGTTGAAGCAACAAGATAGCGTTAAAGTTAGTTTGGCTGGTGCTAGGCCCAGTTCACGATAAACTTGGTTAGACAGCCATGCTAATCGATCGCATTGATCATCTGTTGGGAGTTTGCGAGCGCACGTTTCAAGCGCTGGCAAACTCCTGCCTGATCATCATGCTTATTGGCAATATGGTGCAAATTTCGTCGCGCGCGATATTCGATCTGGGAATTTCAATGGTATTCCCATGGACGGTTTTTCTCTTCGTTTGGGCGATATTTTTTGGCTTCTTTGTCCTTTATCGCCAAGGTGGCGATATCACGGTCGATTTCTTCGTCGATCGCTTTGGCAAAATGGGCCGAACTGTCGCCCGGCATTTTGTCAATTTTATTACCGTTACCCTCATGATGGTTATGCTTTGGCACGGCCCGCAAACGCTATTGCAGCAAGTCGGCGATGAGCTCGAAATTGTTGAACTGGACCGCTGGATCCAAACACTCCCGCTGTTCCTGTCCTGTATATTGGTGACGATAAATTCGATTCTCGATACCGCCAAGGCGATGCGTGGCGATCCTGAGCGGGTCTTCATCAAGGGCCTCGAAGACGAAACGAGCCCATCGTAATGGCTTGGATCCTTTTCCTCGGCTTCATGTTTCTGATCATCATGCGCGTGCCCATCGTAATTGCCATGGGCATGGCTGTATTGACGGCGGTATTCGTCGGTGGCTTTGGTGACCAGCTCTATATTGTTCCCCGTATGGTGGCGGACGGTGTCGAGAATCCAGGATTGTTGGCTGTTCCTTTTTTCATTCTCGCCGGCAACCTGATGAACGCGGTCGGTATGACCGACAAGATTTTCAATTTTGCGACCAAGCTGGTGGGACATTTCAGGGCCGGATTGGCGCAGGTCAATGTCGTCTCGTCGATGATCTTCGCGGGCATCTCCGGTTCTGCTGTGGCCGATATCGCCGGGCTTGGCACGGTCGAAGTCAAGGCGATGCGCGATCGTGGCTATCCGGTTGAATTCGCTGGTGCGCTGACCGTGGCAACCGCCGTGATCGGCCCAATCATTCCGCCCTCCATCGCCCTGGTGATTTATGGCTTCCTGGCCAATACGTCGATTGGCCGGTTGTTCCTG
>CAUZNJ010000068.1:0-8765 GCA_963580965.1 Alphaproteobacteria bacterium
GAGTTGATGACCCGTATCAACTCCCAGTTCGAGTCCTGGATCCGAGAACGTCCAGAACAATGGCTATGGCTGCACAACCGTTGGCCAGAGCCTGACGATGACCCGCCGCCGCCTTGACTGGTTTTTTTCCGCTATTCAGTTGCTAAATGGCCGGGCATTGGCCCTGCCAAGAGGGCTGGGTCCAAGTGGGTAAGAAAAAGCGCAACACCCCAGTGCAAGTGCGGCCCGGTAACGCGGCCAGTGGCCCCAACCCTACCGATTGGATCGCCCTTTTTCACAGATTGCCCTTCACTAACCAGCATTTCGCTCATATGGACATAAACACTGGTCAAACCATGCCCATGATCGATCATCAAAGACTGACCGGTGAAAAACATGTCGGGATGCGCCAAAGCCACCGTGCCCCCGGCGGCGGCGCGGATAAATGTCCCTGGCGGCGCGGCGATATCAACACCGTTATGCGGACTACGGGGCGCGCCATTGAGGATACGTTGACTGCCGAAAACGCCGCTGGTCGGCCCTATCACCGGCCAGATAAATCCGCCGTTAAATCCGCTTTCAGGGGAATCAATACCGCGAATAGCGCGTATCAGGGCTGCCTCAACACGAATGCGAGCGAGCGCCTCAGAATTCGGTGTTACCTGTATTGCTGGCAGACCGTCGATGCGCTGGATGTTCCAGTCCCGCATCGCGACAGGTAGTTGGCGGCGCTCCGTTGTACCATCGGGTGCACTCACTGCAACGACTGTAGGCCCCTTCGCGTCGCGGCCGAAACCGATCAAAAATGCTCCCCTCTCCGAGACCCGCACTGGCTCACCGTCCACGGTTACACGGCTGCCAGGAGAAACGTAACCAATGACAAGGCCGCCCTGGATAAAATTGCCAGACAATTCCATAGCTGCAGACGAAGACGCAATCATTACGACGATGGCAAATAAGACCCCGCGGATCACAACAACGACCCTTGATCGTCTTCATCCTTCAGTGACCTCGAGCTGCGGATCGGACGTGGCCGGACACCATCACCATCGACGATCGCCGCCACCTTGCCGTCATGGAAGACAACATCAAGGGCCATGCCCGGATTGATACCAATCGCCGATGTCGCCGGTTTGCCGTTGCGATCCGCGACCAACGCAAAACCCCGCTCCAGAATGCGCTGATAGGAAAAACTTTCCAATAGGGCGCCAGACTGCCCAAGACGGGCGGCAGCATCGCGCATAGGCCCCCGCACGGCCGCTGCGAGCCCGCTCGACGCGTGATCGAGGCGGGAACTAGCATGGGCTATCTCGCGCTGCGGCCGGGGCAACCCTGCAGCCAACTCGGCAAGACGCGCCCGGCGTCGGTCCAGGCCGCCGCGTAGGCCATTAGAAAGGCGTTCTGACCAATCATCGAGACGCTGATTCGCATCGTCTAGCACTCGGCGTGGATTGGGTAGACCGCGCGCCAAGCCATCCAGGCGCAGGCGCCGGTCAAAAATAGCGCGATTAGCGGCACCTGCCAGGCGCGCACCGTCTTCCATGACCTGAGCAATAAGCTCACTACGCACCGGCACCGCCAGCTCGGCAGCTGCCGTCGGCGTCGGCGCACGCAGGTCGGCAGCGAAATCAATGAGAGTTATATCCGTTTCATGGCCAACCGCCGATATCAAAGGAATAGTGCTTTCGGCAGCAGCACGGACGACGATTTCCTCGTTAAATGCCCAAAGGTCTTCCAGGCTCCCGCCGCCACGGGCAACGATCAGCACGTCGGGGCGCGGAACTAGGCCGCCAGCGGCCAAGGTGTTAAAGCCTTCGATTGCAGACGCCACCTGGGCCGCTGCAGCGTCACCCTGCACTAGCACCGGCCAGATCAGAACATGGCAGGGAAAGCGGTCTGCGAGCCGGTGCAGGATGTCGCGGATCACCGCGCCAGTTGGCGAGGTAACGACTCCAATGACCGTTGGCAAATAGGGTGGCGTCTGCTTGCGGCCGACATCGAAAAGGCCTTCGGCAGCAAGTTTTCGGCGACGACCCTCCAGCAGTTTGAGCAATGCGCCCTCCCCGGCCAACTCCATGTACTCAATAACTATCTGGTATTTTGAACGTCCAGGGTAAGTTGTCAGGCGGCCGGTGGCGACGATCTCCATGCCATCTTCCGGCTTAATAGATAGGCGGTTAGCGGTTCCCCGCCAGCAGACAGCGTCGAGTAATGCGTGGGTGTCTTTCATGGTCATATACAGGTGACCAGAGGCAGCGCACTTGAACCCTGAAATTTCACCGCGCACGCGCACCCAAGAGAACCGCTCCTCGACGGCAGTCTTCAAGGCCTGAGATATCTCGCCAACCGATTGGATAGGCAGATTGCCCCCAGTTTTCGCCGTGGTCTCTTCGCTAGATTCATAAACGGTCTGTGTCATGCTCCTTTATGGTACAACGCGCGGCGGTGAAACAAGACGGTGGATGAAATTATGCGGGTTTTAGTGGTCGGCGGCGGCGGGCGCGAACACGCGCTATGTTGGGCCATTGCCCGATCTTCCCTGTGCGATGAACTGATCTGCGCACCAGGCAATGCAGGCATTGCCGATGTAGCAGAATGCATCGACGTTGGTGCCGAAGACGTCGACGCCATCGTCGCCCTATCCAAGGAAAGGGAAGTTGATTTCGTTGTTATCGGGCCAGAAGGGCCGCTGGTCGCCGGGCTGGTCGACCGGTTGAGCGATATCGGCATCAAAGCATTTGGGCCAAGCGCGAGCGCAGCCTTACTCGAAGGCTCAAAGGGCTTTATGAAAGATCTAAGCCATCGCTGCGGTGTGCCGTCCGCAGCCTATGGCCGCTTTACAGATCCGGCCAGAGCTAAATCCTTCATTGCCAAACAGGGTGCACCCATCGTCGTCAAGGCCGACGGATTGGCCGCCGGCAAGGGTGTCATTCTCTGCTATACCGAAGCCGAAGCAATCGCCGCCATCAACTCCATCATGATCGACAAGGCGTTTGGCCCGGCCGGCGGCGAAATTGTCATCGAGGAATTCCTGTATGGCGAAGAAGCGAGTTTCTTCGCCTTAGTCGATGGCAAGACAGCCGTGCCGCTGGTTTCCGCTCAGGATCACAAGGCGGCCTTTGATGGCGACAAGGGACCTAACACCGGCGGCATGGGCGCCTATAGCCCGGCACCCGCTGTAACGGATGCCATGGCAGGTGCTATCATGGAGAATATCGTTAAGCCGGTCATCGCAGGCATGGCGACTGATGGGCGAGTGTTCAAGGGAGTTCTCTTCGCTGGCCTGATGATTGGCCCGAAAGGCCCCAAATTGTTAGAGTTTAATGTCCGCTTTGGCGATCCCGAATGCCAGGCCCTGGTCATGCGCCTGAAATCCGATTTGCTGGAAGCGTTGGTTGCCTGCGCCGACGGCACCTTAGACACCATCGATCTGCAATGGCACGACGATGCCGCCATGACGGTTGTCATGGCGGCTAACGGTTATCCTGGTGCTTACGACAAAAGGAGCGAGATCCGTTCTCTAGATACCGCCGAGGCAGTTGACGGCGTAACCGTATTTCATGCGGGAACCCGGAGGGAAGGCGAACATATTTTTTCAGATGGCGGTCGCGTTTTGGGTGTTACAGCACGCGGCGCAACGATCGCCGAAGCCCAGAGCCGCGCCTATGCTGGAATCGACCGTATCGACTGGCCCGGCGGATTCTGCCGTCGCGACATTGGCTGGCGGGCCCTCGGGCGTTAAAAAATGATACCCTTATCACCAAGGCGTGTGGTTAACATCTATAGTAAAAACCGCCACTGTCGGAATCGGATGCGGAGAAGGTAAAATGAACGACAAGACCAGGATGGAAATCGAAGCAGCAGCCTTTCGCGGCCTCATCGAGCATTTGCAAATGCGTACGGATGTGCAAAACATCGACTTAATGAATCTAAGTGGTTTCTGTCGCAATTGCCTAGCCAAGTGGTACCAGGCCGCCGCGGAAGAACGTGGCGAGGCAGTCAATTACGACGATGCCCGCGAGACGGTCTACGGAATGCCCTACAACGAATGGCGCGATAAGCACCAAACCGAGGCGACCGAAACGCAGAAGCAGACGTACAAAGAAACAACGCCGCTGCATTCCAAGATTAGCAGCCACTGAAGGATAGGCGACCGCAAAACAGGAGGGACAGCTCATGGACGATAGCGTATCAAAAGGCGCCAACCAGGCGCTGGTACCGCTGTTACGCGACGAAGAATTCACGCCGCTGATGTTGGAGGTATCGGAGCGGGCGAGAATACGTACCGGGCGTGTCGCCAACAGTGCTCGGGCTTTCGCCAATGCCGGTGACCTTGGCGCTATTACCCGCCGGTTCTTCGAAGATTCTTGGGCAAATGTCACCCTGCCGATAGAATTCTGTCTTTTGATACGCTATGTGGTGTCGAGCACCAACACATGCGTCTACTGCACCACCCACCAGACCCAGCTTCTTACCAAGGCAGGCATCAGCGCCGAGAAATTAGCCAACATGCACGACTATAACAACCACCCCACGTTCAACGACCGCGAACGCGCCGCCATGGCCTTCGCCGAGGCGCAAACGCGGGACGCCAGCAACATTCCAGAAGACGTATCCAAACAATTCGTCAAAATTTTCACGCCCGCCGAACGGACTGAAATCTCTATTATCGCCGCGACTATGGGCGTGTTGAACAAGGTCAACGATGCATTGAAGGTACCGCTGGAGACCCAGGCATCTGAATTATTATCGTAATTCATGACTAACGAAGGTCGCGGAAAAAGCCGAGCAATAATTCCCCAGCTTCGCCCTCACAAATGCCGCCGATGACTTCAGGGCGGTGATGGCAGGTATCCCGCTCAAAAAAGCGGGCGCCGTGTTCGACGCCACCACCCTTGGGGTCATAGGCCGCGAAATAGAGCCGGCGGATACGAGCATGCGAGATAGCACCAACGCACATGGCGCATGGCTCCAACGTTACGTAAAGGTCACAGCCTTTCAATCGGGGTGAACCCAAAGCAGCGCAGGCCGCGCGAATAGCAAGAATCTCGGCATGGGCCGTGGGGTCGGCGTCCACCTCGGTACGGTTACCGGCGCGGGCTAAAACACGGCCTGTCGCCGCCTCGACAACAGCGGCGCCAACTGGCACCTCGCCCCGAGCAGCAGCTCCGCGAGCCTCTTCCAGTGCGAGAGCCATAAGGGCATTGGCGGAAGGCGTCATGATAGGGGCTTGGTCCGTGAATGAGGGTATTGGGCGTCTGTCGAAATCCCGACGAAACTTGGTATGATTGCGTTATCACGCCAAGGATATGCTACGCCTAGCAAATAAATGGGCCTAATTACAACATTATAGCCGAATTAGATTGCTGATGAACCGCAACCGTCCCCATTGCCTTCTAATTAACATCGGGAACTTTCTTGATTATTTGTTCATGCTGACCTTTGCTAACGGACTGTGTCCTTGGTACCGCTAATGCCTGAATGACTAAACGAAATAATAATTAGTAACGCGGGTCTCGACTGAGTCCCGTGGGCTCACTAGATTGCGGTCATGAGCAAACCAGTAATTGGCCTAACCGTCGACTGGGAGGATACTGGGGGCTATTCCAAGCTTCCCTGGTACGCCCTTAGGGAAAATTATACTCTGTCCATAAGCCGAGCCGGCGGACTGCCGGTCATGCTGCCGCAGGGTCTTGACGATGTTGACGCCTATCTCAGCCATATCGATGGCCTAATTATCACGGGTGGCGCGTTTGACGTCGATCCCACTCTGTTCGGCGCCGACAGTCACCACGTGACGGTAAAACTAAAAGCATCGCGCACCGCCTTCGAGATGGCCGTCACGCGCGGTGCTATGGCGCGCAACATGCCAATGCTAGGAATCTGCGGCGGCCAACAGCTTTTGCATGTGGCATTGGGCGGTACCCTGATCCAACACATCCCCGACGCAGTGCCCAATGCGTTAGCCCACGAACAACCGAACCCGCGCACAGAACCCAGTCACGATGTGACCGTAATACCTGGAACCCTGCTGCACAGCATTGTCGAGACCGACGTCATGGCAGTAAACAGCGCGCATCATCAAGCCGCCGCCGACGCCCCAGATGGCGTCGTCATCAATGCCCGGGCTCCAGATGGCATCATCGAAGGTATCGAAGCACCGGCCTATCGCTTCTGCCTGGGCGTACAGTGGCACCCCGAATACGCCATTAGCCCCAACGACGACCGCATCCTCGCGGCCTTTGTCACTGCCTGCCGCAACAGCGACTGAGACGCATCCATGGACGGAGAACGCATTGCTAAAGTTCTAGCCCGAGCTGGCCTCTGTTCGCGCCGTGAGGCGGAACGGTGGATCGCCGACGGCCGCGTCACCATCGATGGAAAATTACTGACGACCCCGGCTGTCACGGTCAGCCCCCGTAATATCGTATTTGTCGATGGAAATCTGCTACCAGATGCCGAAGAGACACGCCTTTGGCGCTACCACAAGCCCAATGGCCTTGTGACGACCCACAACGATCCGAGGGGCCGGTCGACGGTGTTCGATAAACTTCCTCCAACGCTACCGCGAGTCGTTTCAGTTGGTCGCCTCGATTTAACGTCAGAGGGCCTACTGCTACTAACCAACGACGGTGCGCTAGCCCGGCGACTAGAATTGCCGGCAACGGGCTGGGCAAGACGCTACCGGGTGCGCGCTTATGGCGTCGTCGATCAGGCGGCGCTCGATCCGCTGGAAAAGGGAGTCACTGTGGACGGCGTACATTATGGCCCCGTCCGCGCAAAGCTCGACAAAGTGCAGGGGCGCAATATCTGGATAAGCATTTCACTCACAGAGGGCCGCAATCGGGAAGTCCGAAAGGTTCTTGAGCCCTTGGGTCTGGTCGTCAACCGACTGATCCGCGTCTCGTATGGCCCGTTCCAACTCGGCAATCTGGCATCTGGGGAAGTGGCGGAGGTATCGCGCGGAGTGTTACGCGATCAGCTCGGCGACCTAGAGCCAGGACCGCGCCATCACGCAGCAACGGTAGCAATAAAGTCTACATCCGCAGAGCCGAAGCTTATCAAAAAGACCGCTCGCATCAAATCTCGAAAGATATCCTTGGCGGAAAAGCAGGAACAGGGCAACACGCGGCCCCATTCAGCAACACATACGGACCGGCGCGAGACTGAACCACGGAGAAAAGGGACCCGAAAGGCACGCCCGCCCAAACCCGGTGGCCGGAAGCGGAACCCATGAGAATCATCGGGGGCCAACGGCGCGG
Source organism: Alphaproteobacteria bacterium (assembly GCA_963580965.1). Lineage (GTDB taxonomy): Bacteria > Pseudomonadota > Alphaproteobacteria > Rhodospirillales > CAMCUA01 > CAMCUA01. The sequence continues at coordinate 7,242 of CAUZNJ010000068.1, forward strand.
GGCCAAGCTTAGCGCTCCCCCCGGGCCGGCCTTGCGGCCGACCGCCGAAAGAACACGAGAAGCAATTTTCAACATCCTAGTGCATGGCGTCGAGGACGGCGACCCAGGCGGACAAAGCGTACTCGATGTATTCGCTGGCATCGGAGCCATGGGGCTGGAGGCCCTGTCGCGCGGTGCAAAACACGCAACCTTCATCGACAATGCAGGAACCTCCATTGCGACAATCCGCAGCAATATCGAGAAGCTGGAATGGCAGGAATGGGCGAAGCCCCTCCGCGCCGACGCAACGACCATTGGACCGCCACCGGTTGCAGCGCAGGCGCCCTGCGGGCTCGTTTTCCTCGACCCGCCGTACCAAAGCGGGTTGGTCGGACAAGCACTGAAAAGACTCGCCGGGCAGGGATGGATCGCGGGCGGCGCAGTCTGTGTCGTCGAAGTCGCCGCCAAGGAGACCTTAGAAACCTCCAGTAGTTTCTCCCTGCTCGACGAGCGCCGCTATGGTGCCGCTCGCATCATCATCCTACGCCATCAGACCGCATAAAAAAGACGGAGCGACGCACAGAAGTAGCCTTGGGCCCTCACCGGCCTGGAAAGCTAACGAGTACCCGTCGATTCTGCGCTTCGCGAATTCCGTCGCCAGTCGGCACAAACGGCTCCTCCTCACCCTTTGACCCAATCGTAATCTGATTATGTGGGATACCCCGCGCAACCAAAGCGCTGCCCACAGACTCGGCGCGCCGCCGGGACAAACCATCGTTATAAGCCGGAGCTCCCGACGTATCGGCGTGGCCGACAGCCATGATCCAAGTCACCTTGCCGCGGCGGGCATTTTCGACTGTCTGGGCGATCACGTCCATGGCATCATCGCTGAGCTCGGATGAACCCCAGTTGAAGAAAACTAAGTAAGAATTCGGAACTTTAGCCACTGGCTCTGGCTCTAACTCTAACTCTAACTCTGACTCTGACTCTGGCTTTAACTCTAACTCTGACTCTGACTCTGGCTCTGGCTCTGACTCTAGCTCTGGCTCTGGCCTCAATTTGAGTACAGACGCAACCGCCCCTGGCACTGGCTTTACCTGCATGGCTCCTTGGACGAGGGTCAAGGAACGATTAAAGCCATCGCGGCAGAAAGCGGCGTGATCAGGTTGATTGGCCTCGTTGAAGTCGTCGATATATGACTGTTCTTCGACCCAGCAGTCATACATCACCTGTGCATTAGCCGAATCAGCTGGAGAAACCTTGGCGGCACCAGCCTGGAGAAGTCCAGTCAGCACCTTGCGGGCATCCGTCATAGCGTCCCTATCAATCGCAGGAACCATGCCATCCGGAAAGTAGCCCTCGTCGTTCGGCATGAATATCGCCACGGCTTCACCACCGGCAACCTTGCGTGCCTTGATGGCGTAGGCATCAGCGCTGACGTAATGACCGTAGCTTTGTTCATGCTCAGCACGCGTTAGATAGCCTGAATAAAGGGTGCTAAAATATGGATTCTTGATTGGTTTGACGCCACCCATATGTTGAAGT
>CAUZNJ010000069.1:0-8741 GCA_963580965.1 Alphaproteobacteria bacterium
ACTGGCCAGCCTATAAAGCACAGGACGGCAACGATAAGAAAGTGATGGATATTGCCCCCCTCTAGCGCTAACCGGGAGTTCCTGCCCGTCAATATTACCGTCCTGACGGTTTCCGATAGCCGTACAGAAGCCAATGACCGTTCCGGGGATATTCTCGTCGAACGCCTAACGGCGGCCGGTCACAATTTAACTGCCCGCACCATCGTCAAGGACGAGTTAGGCGCCATCATCGCTCAGCTTTACGCCTGGATCCTCGACCCGAGCATCGATGTTATCCTGGCCACCGGCGGCACCGGGGTCACAGGACGCGACGTAACTCCAGAAGCATTCGCAGCCGTCTGCGAAAAAGAAATCCCCGGCTTCGGTGAACTATTTCGCTGGCTTAGCTATGGGAAAATCAAGACCTCAACGATCCAGTCCCGCGCCACGGCGGGTGTCGCCGGCGGCACCTATCTGTTTGCCCTTCCGGGCTCGCCGGGTGCGTGCCGCGATGCCTGGGATGATATCCTGGTGCATCAGCTTGATATACGGACGAAGCCATGTAATTTCGTTGAATTGTTTCCCCGTCTGCAGGAACACATACCGCTCTAAAGCGGTATTCGAACCCGCGCCCTAAGCCCACCGGTTGGCGAATCATCGAGCTGGATATCGCCGCCATGTCCGCGCGCCACATCGCGCGCAATCGTCATGCCGAGCCCTACACCGCCAGTTTCTGAATTGCGACTGCCTTCTAAACGGAAAAAGGGACGAAAAACCTCCTCACGGGATACCGCGGCAATGCCGGGTCCATCATCATCAATAATTATTTCGACGACGTCGCCGCGCCAGTCAGCGCGTACCAAGACATGCTCGCCATAGCGGGCAGCGTTCTCCACCAGGTTGGTCAGGCAGCGACGGAATGCGTCAGGCCGGATCGGCAAAGTAATCTCGCCCTGGCAATGCAGATCAATGTCGTTGCCGTTGCGCCGGGCACGAACAACAACTTCGTCAAGAATTTGGTTGAGGTCCGAGGGCTGTGGCAGCTCAGTTCCTTCGCCGCGCGCGAAAGCAAGATAGCCTTCGAGCATACGTTCCATGTCTTGAACGTCCTGACGGAGCTCACCAGAGCCGTCCGTATCTTCCATTAGGGCAAGTTGCAGCTTCATACGAGTCAACGGCGTCCTGAGATCGTGAGAAACACCGGCCAACATCTCCGTCCGCTGGGTAATCTGGCGCTGAATGCGGTCGCGCATGGCAAGAAAGGCTGCGGCGGCTTGGCGAACCTCAATCGCACCCTCAGGCTTGAAGCTGGCAACATTCTGACCCTTGCCGAGGCTGTCAGCTGCATCGGCCAACCGGAGGATAGGCTTGATTTGGTTACGCATGAATATAACAGCTAGACCAAATAAAATCATAGCTGTTCCAGCCATCCATAGGACGAATATGTAAGTAGTCGAACTATACAGGCGCTTATGCGTGACGATTGTATGCAGCACCCCATCTGAAAGCTGCACTTCGATCACGGCATGCCTCTTGACGCCCACCAGATCAATGTGGAATGGCTTGCCAACATATTCTCGAATTGCCTGGGCCAGTGTGCTGCCGCCCGCATTCGAGAGGTTGGGAAGAATTCTGCCGGAGCGAAAATCAGCACGTATCTGCATCTTGGCCTCAGCCAGGTCGAACACAGATCTCAGTTCTTCGGGTGTGTTGTTTTTACGCATCAGGGAAATAACGACGGCTATATCGCCAGCAACGCTACGGGCCAGACGCAAGGCAACTTTGTCCCAATGGCTTTCGTAAAAAACAAAGGCGGAGATTACCTGTAATAGGACTAGCGGCATGAAGATAATCATCAATGACCGGCCCAGCAGGCGGCGGGGTAAAATGCGCTTGATCCAGGTGTCTACGTACATCGCCGGTTCCGTTTCGATTTAGTCAGTATGAAGGACGTAACCGCGCCCACGCACAGTTTGTAAATATCGCGGCAGGCGTGAGTCAGGCTCAATTTTTCGGCGCAGGCGTGTCACCTGAACGTCAATGGCGCGACCGCCTCCCGCCGCACCAGTGTGAATCATGAGGGCATCGCGATCAAATATGGTTCCAGGCTGGGCGGCCAGAACAGATAGCAGCGCTGCCTCCACCGTCGTCAGGTGGACGAGCTTGCCGCCATGGTGCAGAGCGCCACGGAGTGGGTCAAAGGTGAACGCGCCAAGGCATATCTCGGATGCCGTCTCGGCAACAATAATAGGAACCCGCCGCAGAATGGCCCGGATGCGTAGCAATAACTCACGCGGCTCGAACGGCTTGGTCAGGTAATCGTCAGCACCGTGTTCAAGACCTGAAATACGGTCTTCGGAAGTATCCATGGCTGTCAGCATAAGGATCGGCACATTGCCGCCGCGGCGCAGATCCCCAGCGAGGTCGAGACCGCTTTCTCCCGGCATCATCAGATCGAGGACGACGAGATCGAAGGCCAACAATGACAGGTGCGCCCGTGCTTCTGCGGCGTCCTCAGCGGTGGCAACCAAAAAACCGCCTTCACTGAGAAATTTGCGCAGCAACTCGCGCAGGCGATCATCATCATCGACAACCAAAATGTGCGGCAGATATTGAGGTTCTAAATCGTCCATGCGCTGCTCCATCGGCGCGGCCAACCCATCCTAACACAAGCGGCCGGGTATCACTGATTAATCAGAAATAAGCACAGCTTATTTCAGTCGCAGGCCTTACAGGCAGGCAAAACCGGCACTAACGAAAAGGGCGCGGTCTTCCTCGTTGATGATGCCGCACATTACACGGCAAAATCCAGCCACTGCCTATGCCGCCTCGGATCGATAAGCCCGAGCGATGTGGGAACTCTGGCTCGCGGCAAGGCTGGCTTCGAGTGTCACGCCCCTTGTTGTGAGATGCAGAATGCACCGGCGGCAATCCTTAGGTTCCAGCCAACGAAACAAATTACCCGGTAATAATCTCGGCCAAAGATATAATGAGCAAGGATTGCCTCTGGCTCATCAGTAAAATCCCGGTAAACGAAAAATAGATGCTCCATTGCCTCACGCAGGTCCTCCTCATGGAGAAACTCGGCTTTCAACTGGGTCCATGGCGGGGCCATAACGGTGGTTCCTGCTTTTAAAAATAAGCGGGTTAAGCATTTGTTATGTCAGGGTTATTGACATATATTCAAGGATTAGGTACATGGAGAAAGAAGGTTCCACCTGGCGGCCATAATTGCGTAATCTAATTACTGGAATCTGTTTAATAGGGACACAACATTCCATGGCGGATCAACCCTTCGACGATCGGGATGGCTCCATCTGGTACAATGGAAAACTGGTTCCTTGGCGGGAGTCCAATCTCCATATCCTCAGTCACGGCCTCCACTATGCATCCTGCGTGTTCGAAGGCGAGCGCGCCTATGGCGGTACTATCTTCAAGTTGACCGAACATTCCAAGCGGCTGGAGCTGTCGGCGCAGACGCTTGGAATGGCGATGCCTTATACAGTAGCTGAGATTGACGATGCCTGCATCGAGGTTTGCAAGGATAACAATATCATCGACGGCTATATCCGTCCCGTTGCGTGGCGCGGCAGCGAGATGATGGGCGTTTCAGCCCAGGACGCCCGCATCAACATCGCGATCTCTGCCTGGGACTGGCCATCCTATTTTTCACCTGAAGCGCGCATGAAAGGCATCAAGCTGCGAACGTCAAAATGGCGTCGCCCAGACCCGCAGACTGCCCCCGTACATGCTAAGGCTTCTGGCCTCTATATGATCTGCACAATGTCTAAGCATGATGCCGAGGCTGCCGGCTTCCATGACGCCCTGATGCTCGACTGGCGCGGCCGCATCGCCGAGGCAACCGGAGCCAACATCTTCTTTCGCTTCGACGAAGCTAACGTCCTACACACTCCTACGCCAGATTGCTTTCTCGACGGCATCACACGGCAAACGGTCATCTTCCTAGCTAAGAAACGCGGCATCAAGGTCATCGAACGCACCATCATGCCAGAAGAAATTACCAAGGCAAACGAGGTATTCCTCACTGGCACCGCCGCCGAAGTCACCCCGGTTGGCCAGATCGATGATGTGAAATTTACCCCCGGCGAAGTAAGCCAGGTGCTGATGGATGATTACGAGCGCGAGGTCGGCAAGGCCCCGGCGACAGCCGCCAGTGCTGCTTGAGCGAATCCACTTCGTGTTCTGGGACCCGGCATTTCGCGGCCATAAGTTTTTGACGCCGCGTGGGCATTGGTCTCAATCCAAGGTACTCATCAAGGCCTTTCAACCCTGATCATGAGTCGAATAGAGGGCCGGCCTCAATTCCGATGACATCGACATCGCCACAGGGGACATAAATCGTTAGGGCATTAGGCTCACCGCGCGCTGCCCAGACACTGATAACTGTTAGTTTGCTCTTACGTAGGTTCCCCTAAACCCTTGAAAGATGCGTCCTCCTCATCATCTTTTTAATTGGTAAATAGGTCCCATGCTGCACGGAGCTAACAGAACGGCCGGCAATTACATCCAACGTTCTTTCCCCGCCGAGCGTCAGCCATTAAGAATTAGCATTTGATGGGGATTAACAGAAAACTACGAATACTTTCGTTGCCGAGTTTCACGCGGCCGACCACTACCAATCGTCAAAACCCAGAAATTTCATTGTAAGTTATTGCGTTATTACCGGCGCCGCTATTTTCCTTCATCAGAGCACATATGAATAATCCTTGTTTTTTTATTGATGTAGCGCCACTTTAGAACAGTCGATGGACGGTCAGACGACTTGGCCTTGCGCAACTATAACTTGGCGCTGAGCTTACCTTCTTCTTGCCCGAACGTGCGATCTCAACGGCCCACGCTGTGTGGGCTTGCCTAACTCCTATTCGTGAAAGGAATTCCCATGACGACGGGAACCGTAAAGTGGTTTAACGCTCAAAAAGGTTTTGGCTTCATCGAGCCAGAGGACGGCGGCAAGGATGCCTTTGTCCATATCAGCGCCGTAGAGCGTGCCGGCCTCAACGATCTGCGCGAAGGCCAGAAGCTTGAATACGAGCTCGTCTCTGACCAGAAGAGCGGCAAAATGTCAGCCGACAACCTTCGGGCAGTTGACTGATAGCCACGCCGGGCGCCCAACACGGCGCCCGGCAGTCTATCTCCACCGCCTTCTGAAGGCAGTAGGATACTTCGCCTAACGCCAACCGCACGACATAATGGTTCCGGCGAAATTAATAACCTCGCAAACATCACGGATACTTCGGTCGCAGCCTTAGCCTTTGCGTGGGCCCAGAGCCGGACACGTTCCCACTTTGGCCGCGCCGATCAGGTATTGTAGGCTCTTCGGAACCCCAGCAGCGATTAACTTGCGATGCCCTCTCCCGAACACATTCTAGCATCCGTCTTTGGCTTTTCTGCCTTCCGCCCCGGGCAGCGGGAAATCGTCGCTCGACTACTTACCGGCACACATACTCTTTGTGTCATGCCAACTGGCGCCGGGAAGTCACTGTGCTATCAAGTCCCAGCTATAATGCTTGATGCGCCAACCATTGTCGTCTCACCCCTAGTGGCGTTGATGGACGATCAGGTGGCTGGTTTGCGGGCCAACGGGGTGGCGGCAGCATGCATCCATTCAGGGCGGTCGCGAGATAACAACATTGCTGACTGGCGGCGCGTCCAGGCTGGCACCGTCAAAATTCTCTACCTGTCGCCGGAACGGCTTATGACCGAGCGCATGCTTGCTGCGCTAACAAGCCTGCACCCGGTAATGTTTATTATCGACGAGGCGCATTGCATTTCCAAATGGGGAACGAGCTTTCGGCCCGAGTACGAGGCATTGTCCGGTCTGCAAGCGCGCTTCCCCGGCGCCACCCTAGCGGCCTTCACAGCCACCGCCGATGCAGCCACTCGGAATGACATTGCAGCAAAACTATTCGGCGGGCGCGGCGATATCGTTGTCCATGATTTCGACCGGCCCAACCTGTGGCTCGGCGTCACGCCCAAGACCGACTGGCGGCGCCAACTACTCGGCTTCGTCGAGATGCGGCGGGGGCAGTCTGGCATCGTATATTGCTTATCACGGAAGTTGACGGAGGAAGTGGCAGGTATCCTGGCACGGGAAAATTTTTACGCCCTACCTTACCATGCCGGGCTAGCGCCCCAAGTGCGCACCGCAAACCAGGAGGCCTTCATGGCCGAAGAGGCCGTGGTGATGGTGGCGACCATTGCCTTTGGCATGGGTATCGACAAGCCAGATATCCGCTATGTCTTTCATCTCAACCTGCCAGGCAGCATCGAATCTTATTATCAAGAGATCGGCCGTGCCGGGCGCGATGGCTTACCCGCCGAGGTGCAGATGCTTTACGGCCTTGACGACATCCGTATGCGCCGCCAATTCATCGTCCAGGACGATGCCAACGGCGACCACCAGAGACGCGAGCATCAGAGACTCGATGCCCTTTTGGCCTATGGCGAGGCAAGCCGCTGTCGCCGCATGGCGTTGCTCGAGTACTTTGCTCAGGAATCTTCACCATGCGGCAACTGTGACGTCTGCCAGGACCCCCCAGTCGTCATCGACGGGACGGCGGAAGCGCAAAGGTTACTGTCGGCCATTACCCATACCAGAGAGAGCTTTGGAGCGGCACATATCGTCGATATTTTGCGCGGCGCCGACACGGAAAAGATCCGCATGCGCGGACATGAGCGGTTGTTGTCGTTCGGCTCCGGGCACGCGCACGCTAAACCCTATTGGCTGGCATTTATCCGCCAGGCGGTGGCCGGTGGATACCTCATCATCGACATCGAACGCTATGGCGCGCTGAAATTGACCGACAAAGGCCGCGCAGTGATGAGTGGTGAGGAGACTTTTTACTTCCGGAGTATCCCGCCGACCAAGGCAACCAAGAAAGCGGCACGCAAGGCCGAAGCAGTGGATATGAATATCGACGCTGGCCTGCTGGCGCACCTAAAAAGTTTGCGCCGCGAACTGGCCCTGGCACGCGGCGTGCCAGCCTATGTCGTCTTCTCTGACTCGACACTAATGGAGATGTGTAATGTACGGCCGGACTCACTTGAAACTTTCGCCGACATCAGCGGGATCGGCCCGAAGAAATTGAAAGATTTTAGCGCGGTGTTCCTTGAGGCTATCCGGGAATATAAGGGGACTTGAGGAAAGGCGCCGCCGAAGCGATGCCGGTCACCGTTAGGGCGCTACACCCCGCGGATCCGGGCGCAACCGCGGTATGATTCATCTGGATTCAGGGGTCATGGAATTGGCCCTGTCGAACACCATCACGGCGGCATGGCTTACTTCGACATTCGTGCTAGCGCACATTAATCACCGCATCGTCTTGATCCAGGCCGGTAATTTCCAGGCCGCCGTCGCAGACGAAAATGCCATTGTCGGTAATTACAGAGGGCTGACATGAAACACGCTGGGCGAAAACGCCCGAACAATGGCCGACTTCAACGAGGCGACACGCCACAATCACATTTCGCCACCGCCTACCTAAACCAGGGAAACACCGCTTAAATCAAGGAAAGTTCCTCTGCGCGTTCACCGGATTGACAGCTTGGCTTGGGCTAACTTGAAGTGGATGAGAGGGTAATAACGTTCCTAAACTACATATTCGGGTAATTCGGCCCCCCTCCACCCTCGGGAACGACCCAGTTAATATTTTGGGTTGGATCCTTGATATCGCAGGTTTTGCAGTGGACGCAGTTCTGAGCATTAATCTGCAGGCGCGTTTCACCTCCGTCTTTAACAAATTCGTAGACCCCCGCAGGACAGAAGCGTTGTTCTGGGCCGTCGTAGACCGGCAGGTTCGTCGCGGTCGGCACAGCGGCATCCTTAAGGGTGAGGTGGACCGGCTGGTCCTCCTCGTGGTTGGTGGCAGAAATGAACACCGAAGACAGACGATCGAAAGTGAGCTCGCCGTCTGGCTTAGGATAGATGATAGGCTTACTTTCCACGGCCTCTTTTAGAGCCTCGTGGTCGGGCTTATGGTGAAAGGTCCAAGGAGCCTTGCCGCGCAATAAGAACGTATCAATGGCCGAATAGGCGAGGCCGAACCACAGGCCCTTATGAAAACTAGGGCGGATGTTGCGGGAACGATAAAGTTCGTCCCATACCCAGCTTTTCTTTAGCGCTTTGGGGTAGGCATCAACGATGGGTGGTAGCGTTTCCTGGACCAACGCATCGGCCACGGCCTCTGCGGCGATCATGCCGCTCTTCATCGCGGTGTGGGAGCCCTTAATCTTTGCCACGTTCATGAAGCCTGCGGTAGCGCCGATTAATGCCCCGCCAGGGAAAATTAGGTTGGGGATAGACTGGTAACCGCCTTCGTTGAGAGCACGGGCGCCATAGGCAACGCGACGGCCAGCTTCGAAGGTCGAGCGGATAGCCGGGTGGGTCTTGAAGCGTTGCATCTCATCAAAGGGGCTAAGAAAGGTGTTCTCGTAATCCAGCCCTATAATGAAGCCAACGGCAACCTGATTGTTGGCCTGATGATAGAGGAAGGAACCGCCGTAGGTCTTTGAATCCATCGGCCACCCGATGGTATGGACGACCTTCCCAGGCTGATGCTTAGCAGGATCTACATCCCAAAGCTCCTTGATGCCGATGCCGAAGGTCTGGGGATCGCAGCCGTCGAGCAGATGGAATTTTGCCATCAAGCCCTTGGTGAGGGAACCCCGGCAGCCCTCGGCGAAAAGGGTGTACTTAGCATGCAGTTCCATACCCGGTTGGTAATTGGGGCCGGGCTCGCCAT
>CAUZNJ010000070.1:0-8657 GCA_963580965.1 Alphaproteobacteria bacterium
GCAAACGGAGGACCAAACCCTTCATATCGAACCGACTCAGATGCATTCGGTCGAAGAGGCCCTGGCCCGCTTTCGCGGTCTGCTCAGCTGGGGTATGGATTGGGAAAGCTTGTGGAACTATCTGCCTGAGGAAACTGGCAATGGCCTTCGTCAACGTTCGGCTATAGCTGCCACGTTTGCCGCCAGCCTGGAGCTTGCTAAGGAAGGTCGTGTGACCCTGCGTCAAAATGACTTGTTCGGGCCCATTTTTCTGCGATCAAGTAGCCTGGCAGCGAGTGACGAGGAAGATGACTGATGAGTAATGACATGCGCGGTCCAGTTCCTGAAAACATTGATAATAAGCCCGTTACTGCCAGCGGAGAGTTAGGTGTGGTTCAACAGTTACGTATGGTCGAGGCGATCTTGTTTGCGTCTGCTGAACCGCTCTCGGAAAGGTCGTTGCAAGCAAGGCTTCCAGACGGTGCTGAGATCAAGGAACTGCTAACGACCCTTCAGGCTCAATACGCCGGCCGGGGTGTTAATTTAGTGCAGGCCGGTGCGACCTGGGCACTACGGACGGCTGAGGACATGGGGCCACTACTAACCCGCCAGGCGGAGGTGGTGCGTAAATTGTCACGCGCCGCGGTGGAGATGTTAGCTATCATCGCCTATCACCAGCCGGTGACCCGCGGCGAAATGGAAGAAATTAGAGGTGTTACTATCAGCAAAGGGACGCTCGACACCTTATTGGAGGCGGGTTGGATTAGGCCGCGTGGGCGTCGCCGCACTCCGGGCCGTCCGGTAACGTGGGGAACCACGAATTCCTTTCTTTATCACTTTGACTTGGAAAGCTTGGAAGACTTGCCTGGGGTTAGTGAACTAAAGGCTGCCGGACTGTTAGATTCAGGCCCAGCTCTGCAGTCTTATCAAGAAACTGATCTAGTAGAAGGAGTGCGTCATCTGGGCGAGGCGGGTGAGGACGAGGCGGGTTCTGATGATCTAATCTTACCGCTGGACCCGGGCGATGGCGGTGATAAGCCAAATTCGTGATGTCGTGGCTATGAAATTGCGATAAAAGAACCATGTCGGTTTCCTCTTTGTTGGGTTCGTACCTTTCTGACAAAATATGCATCCCTAGCAACCTTTCTGAAAAAATATGCATCTCTAGCAACCCCGTAAAAATTGCAAGGAATTTCAACTATGGGCGCCTTTAGTATCTGGCATTGGTTGATCGTCCTTGCGATCGTTCTTCTGTTGTTTGGGCGCGGAAGAATTCCTCAGTTATTTGGAGATTTTGGTAAGGGTCTCAAGGCCTTCAAGAAAAATATTAAAGAAGAAGATGAAGATTTACCTGAGGCTAAGGTTAAGGCACTCTCGGGCGAGATTGTCACGGATTCTGACAGCTCGGCCGAAAAGAAACAGTCGAAAGAAACAGTCGGTTGATAGCTGATCACCCACGTTGCGGCGCATCCGTGCCGCGACCCCTTTTCTTTAACATCGGGTCGGCATGTTCGATATCGGCTGGCAGGAACTAATTATCGTTGGCGTTCTCGCCGTCATCGTGATGGGTCCACGGGAATTACCTCGTGCCTTGCGCACTGTGATGGGTCTTGTGCGCAAGGCACGATCCATGGCGGGCGAATTTCAGCAGGGGGTTGATGAAATGATTCGCGAGGTCGATCTTGATGATCTGCGTAAGGATGTTGCATCGGCTACGCAGCTTGATATCTCTGGCGAGATCAAGCGGACCATCGATCCCGGCGGCGACATCCGGAAGGGCCTAGATAAGCCAAGTACCGAGGCCGATCTTGCTGAGCTAGATGTTGAGGGGAGCGCAACAGCTTGGTCAGCCTATCTCCCGCGTCTACCGATGGACGATGCCGTGGCATCTGAGGTACCTGCGGCAGTATCAGCCGACAAAAACAAGACGGCTGAGTAATTCGCAGTGACGACGAGCGACCATATGGATGATCCCAAAATTCCGCTTATCGACCATCTGGTAGAACTGCGCCGGCGGCTGATGTATTCGTTTCTATCGCTGCTCATCCTGTTTGTCGTTTGCTACTGGTTTTCTGCCAGTATTTACGATTTTCTTGTCCAGCCGTTGGCGGATGTTACGGCCAAAATCGGTGGCACTCGACGCCTCATCTATACGGCCCTTCATGAGGCATTCTTCACCTATCTCAAGGTCGCCTTTTTTGCTGCCGCGTTTCTCTCGTTTCCTTTTATTTCCGTACAGATTTGGATGTTTGTCGCGCCGGGCCTGTACAAGAATGAGAAACAGGCCTTTCTACCATTTCTCGTGGCGACACCGGTCCTATTTTTCTTAGGCGGAGCACTCGTTTATTACTTCGTGTTCCCTCTTGCCTGGCAGTTTTTTCTAAGCTTTGAAAGCGCTGGTGGGCCCGGCCAAATGGCGATTCAGCTTGAAGCCAAGGTCGACGAGTATCTATCCCTAGTCATGCAACTGATCTTTGCCTTTGGGCTTTGTTTTGAACTGCCTGTGCTAATGACTCTTCTGGCGCGTGCCGGCATTGTGACGGCCGAAGTGCTCGCTAGAAAACGCCGCTACGCCATCGTTGCCGCATTTGTAGCTGCGGCTATCCTGACGCCTCCGGACGTTATCAGCCAGATCGGCCTCGCCGTTCCAACAATCATTCTTTACGAGGTTTCGATCGTGGCTGTACGGATGATCGAAAAAAAGCGTGACAAGCGAAAGGCGGTCGAAGATTTAGAAGCCGATGATGCCACAAAGGATTCCTAAACCTGACCTTTTATGGACGCCGCCGAGCTGACGTCCTATAAACGCGCTCCCGATTTGGCCTCGAGAACTGGACGGTGCATCAATGCACGACATTCGCTGGATACGCGAAAACCCTGATGCCTTTGATGCTGGCCTGAAGGCTCGCGGCTTGTTGCCAGTGGCTGCGGAACTGATTGCCGTCGACGCTCACCGCCGCGTAGCCCAAACTCGTTCTCAGAAACTGCAGACTGAACGCAATCGGCTGTCGAAGTTGGTCGGGCAAGCCAAAGGGCGTGGTGAAAACGTTGATGCCCTGATCTCCGATGTGCAGCGCATTAGCGATGATCAGGTGATGGTTGATCGGGATTTGCTTGCCGCTGCCAAGAAACTTGAAGCGGTCCTTGCCGAGTTGCCAAACTTGCCTGATATGGATGTGCCCATTGGACCCGATGAGGGTTCTAACGTTGAAGTACGTCGTTGGGGCGAACCGAGGGCCTTTGATTTTTCGGCACGTGACCACGTGGAACTCGGAGAAGGCCTTGGCATGATGGACTTCGAGCGGGCGGCTCGCTTGTCTGGCTCACGTTTTGTCGTTCTAACCGGACAGCTTGCTCGTTTGGAACGGGCTCTTGCCGCTTTCATGCTCGATCTGCACACTGTTGAGTTTGGGTTAACGGAAGTTAATCCGCCGGCCCTAGTGCGCGATGAGGCCTTATATGGCACCGGTCAGCTGCCAAAATTCCGCGATGATTTATTCCATACAACGGATGGCCGTTGGCTAATTCCTACCGCAGAGGTGCCGCTAACAAATCTTGTCGCTGATGAGATTCTCATCGAGGAAAGCCTACCACGCCGGTATGCGGCGCTAACCTTATGCTTCCGGTCCGAGGCCGGCTCGGCCGGCCGCGATACACGCGGCATGCTGCGCCAGCACCAATTTTCTAAGGTGGAAATGGTCAGTATAGTCCACCCCGACCGCTCCGTTGCGGAACTTGAGCGCATGACCGGTTGTGCTGAGGCGGTTCTGCAACGCCTGGATCTGCCCTACCGAGTTATGATGTTGAGTACCGGTGATATAGGGTTCTCGGCGCGCAAAACCTATGACCTGGAGGTTTGGTTACCAGGGCAGGGTGCTTTTCGTGAGATTTCATCCTGCTCCAACTGCGGTGATTTTCAGGCGCGGCGTATGAAGTCAAGGTTTCGTCCCAAGGATGGAAAAGGAACCCAATTCCTGCATACGTTGAACGGATCGGGGTTGGCCATTGGCCGTGCGCTTGTTGCTGTTCTGGAAAACAATCAAAAGGCTGATGGTTCCATCGCTGTGCCCGAGGTCTTGCGGTCTTATATGGGTGGCCTCGAGGAGTTGCGCTCGAATGGTGAATAAGCCCATCGATCTTGCCAAGGCCCGGGTACTCATTTCTAATGACGACGGTATTGATGCACAGGGCATTAAACTTTTAGAGAAAATAGTCGGGCCCCTAGCTGCCGAAGTCTGGGTGGTTGCGCCAGAAACGGAACAGAGTGGGGCCGCCCATTCCTTGACACTTCACCGTCCCTTGCGCATCCGTAAGGCCTCCAGACGGCACTTCGCGGTTGACGGCACGCCAACAGATTGCGTCCTGCTCGGCATCAACGAAGTAATGAAGGATCATCGGCCTGATATCGTCCTTTCTGGTATTAACCGTGGCGGCAACATCGGCGATGATGTGACCTATTCAGGTACCGTGGCGGTGGCCATGGAGGCGACGCTGCTTGGCTTGCCTGCTATTGCTATTAGTCTGGTTATCGAATCCGGCAGCGTGCCAAAGTGGGATACTGCGCGCTATTGGGTTCCGGAAATTCTGAAACGTCTAATATCCAACCCGTGGCCGCCCAACGTGCTTATCAACGTTAATATTCCCGACGTGGCGGCAGATGAGGTTACGGGGATGGAAGTTTCCCGCCAGGGGCGCCGCAAAGCAGGTAGCGAACTAACGACTCGCCATGATCCACGCGGCCGGGCCTATTACTGGATTGGGCCACAGCGGAAAGAAGACTGCTACCAGAAAGGGACGGACTTGTGGGCAGTGAACGAAAGTGCCATTTCAGTGACCCCGCTTTTCATGGACCTTACCCACAAGCCGACCCTGATGGCCCTTAAGCGTAGCTTGGGGTAGAGAGTTGACTGCGAGCCCGGATTCACGAAAGATTCGACTGATCTTGGATTTGCGCCGGGGCGGCATTACTGACCGCCGGGTTCTTTCCTCTATGGAACGTATTCCCCGCGAGGTATTCGTGCCCGAAGCCTTGCGCCATCAAGCTTATGAAAATGTAGCATTGCCGATCGGCCATCATCAGACGATTAGTCAGCCTCTTGTCGTTGGCCGCATGACCCAGGCACTCGAAATAGGAGAGCGCCACAGGGTGCTAGAGATCGGTACAGGGTCTGGCTATCAGGCGGCGGTTCTATCTTATTTATGCCGTCGCCTTTACACGATTGAACGCCATCAGCCATTGATGCAGGAAGCCGAGGCGCGGCTCCGAGAGCTGCGTATCTCCAATGTCACTACAAAACTTGGAGACGGTAGTCTCGGTTGGCGGGAACAGGCTCCGTTTGACCGCATCATGGTAACTGCTGCGGCCGAGACAATGCCCGAGGCATTGGTTGATCAGCTTGCCGACGGTGGTATTATGATCCTGCCACTCAAAGAGGGGCGTGATATTCAACGCCTATTGCGGCTGATCCGCACAGGCGATAAAATTCAAACTGAGCAGCTCGATGAGGTTCGTTTCGTTCCACTCATCAGCGATAATGGCACATCCTGAAACACTTTGAGTATGCGGAGATGGTTGTCCGTAGAGGTCGCATAGCGATAGTTTGGCTATGACAATAGATTCGCTGTTCCAATTTCCGTGCCGAGTTTATCTTGTCTTTTCGTTGATGGGATTTCTGATTCTCGCCCAAGCTGGCTGCGGTTGGATGGAAGTTTCGTCATCGCGAGCTCCGGGCAAGACGGTTCAGCTCGAAAATCGTGGAGCTTCGGCGCTGGCCGCCGTAGCGCGAAACTCTGGATCATTGACGGCGCGCCAGGATGGTCTCTCTGTTGTGCAGCCTATTCCACCAGGCGGTACCGTTATCGCCCGGCCCGGTGAGTCCGTATACGGATTGTCGCGGCGATACGGGATTCCGATGCGAGCAATCATTGAGGCCAGCCAATTGTCGGCGCCGTTTCATCTGCGTATAGGACAGCGTGTGGTGCTCCCAATCGGGCGCGCGCATGTGGTGAGTAGTGGCGAGAATTTGCATACAATTTCCCTCAAATACGGCGCTGATGTTTACTCCCTGGCACGGGTCAATCGCATCGTTGACGGCAATATGCTGTATATAGGCCAGCGCCTGCACATCCCTGAGAAACGTCGAGACGTAGTTGGGTTGCCTAGTGCTGGCCAAACGGCGCCGACGGTGAGGGTGTCCGAACTGCGGCCCTTGTTGCCGACCCCTTCGGTACCGTCACCCCCCTCCACGTCGCTGGATTTACCCGGGCCGGTGCCACAATCAAAGGTGGCTTCACCCGTAGTTGCATCGACGCAAGTCGTATCTCGCCCAGCGCGTGCGCCTGTGGCCATGCCGACGTCACTGCCGATGGTGGGTGGCGGCTTCATGTGGCCGATTCGGGGCAAGGTAATTGCTAAGTTTGGCCCGCAGGCGAGGGGCTTGCATAATGATGGCCTGAATATTTCTGCACCGCGTGGAGCCAAAGTGATGGCAGCGGAGTCCGGTGTCGTTGCCTATGCTGGCAATGAGCTGCGTGGTTTCGGCAATCTTTTGTTGATAAAGCATGACGACGGTTGGGTGACGGCCTATGCCCATAACGGTACCTTGCTCGTGCGGCGGGGCGATAAGGTGGCGCGTGGCCAGACTATTGCCCGGGTAGGTAGTTCCGGCGGTGTCACAGACCCGCAGCTTCATTTCGAGCTAAGGCGCGGCCCGCATGCGGTTGATCCGCTTGACCACCTGCGGTCGCCGGTGGGTTAAGGACTGGATGAAAAGACTCAGCGAATAAGGATCTGGCTGAGCACGAGACCAAAGATAAATCCGCCGACATGGGCCTGCCAGGCGATTTGGGTGGCGTGTACTAGACCGCCCCAGCCCATTAGTGCGATGAGGATATTGAGGCCCATTATCACGGCAACGAAGATCAGGGTGCCGTGTTGGCGTGCACCCACTTCGTGGACAAACAGGAAACGAGTGGCCGCACCGATCAGGCCGTAAACTGCGCCGGACGCACCGATCATGCTGATTGGCGATGGGCCGACCCACCAGGTCATGGCCAATGCCCCCCCAATTGCCGAAGCAAAAAAAATGATGATGAACTTCGATACCCCTGCGGTGCGTTCGATCAGGCTGCCGAAGGCCAATAGTAGGCCGAGGTTTATCAGGATATGCATGAGGTCGGCGTGAAGAAACACATAGGTAACGAGCTGTAGCATTCGCTCAGAAACGATGCCCGGTCCACCCTCGGCGAATTGGGATAAAAATAACAATGGAATGAAGGAAAAATTTTGAAAGGTCTCATTCTGCAGTTCTATGGGCAAAATCAGATAGAGAATGTGAGCTGCAATTAGTATTCCGCACAACCAGATAGTTGCGGGTGGGGAATTAAAAACGGGCTTGTTCTTGGGATTTTTCTGAGAAAAAAAGCTCATCGCGCCCTGTTAGCTGGTGACGAAGGGCGCATTATGCGTACCTATTAAACGCAATTAAGTCATGTATCCAGGCGCTTGCCGAATTCGCCGGCGATATCCTGAATGAACTGCCAGGCGACGCGTCCTGATCGTGCACCGCGGGTAACCGACCACTCATTGGCACGGGCGCGCAAGTCCGTAGTGTTAATATCCAGGCCAAACTTTTTGGAATAACCTTCGACGATAGCGAAGTATGTCGGTTGATCGCAGACGTGAAAGCCGAGCCACAGTCCAAACCGGTCGGACAAAGATACCTTTTCCTCAACTGCCTCGGCGGGATTGATGGCGGTCGAGCGTTCGTTTTCGATCATGTCACGGGGCATCAAGTGGCGTCGGTTGGATGTGGCATAAAATAGCACATTGTCCGGACGGCCTTCGATGCCTCCTTCAAGGATAGCCTTAAGCGACTTGTAGGAGGCATCGTCGCCATCGAAAGACAGGTCGTCGCAAAATAGGATGAAGTGGCGGTTGGAAGCGCGCAAGGGCCGCAACAAGTGGGGCAGGGAGGGGATGTCTTCTCGATGAATTTCGACCAGGGCGACGGCGCCGCTGGTTTCGGTGCTAACGGCGGCGTGTACCGACTTAACGAGCGAGCTTTTGCCCGTGCCGCGTGCGCCCCACAGCAAAGCGTTATTAGCTGGTAGACCCTGAGCGAAGCGCCGGGTGTTTTCCAGTAGCGCGTCGCGCTGACGCTCAATGCCGTGCAGTAGGCTCAGTGGTAAGCGGTTGACTTTTGTCACTGGCTCCAGCCACTCGCCTTCTGCTTGCCAGACAAAAGCTTCTGCTGCGTCGAGATCACCGTGTGCCTGAGGTGGTGGCGTCAATCGATCTAGAGCGTCGGCAATACGTGTTAATATAGGGAGTAAATCAGATTGGGTCATATCATATCATATCATGGGTTTGATTTATGGAATCACGCTAATGCAGCCAATTTTACCAATGGCCAGAGGACCTCATGGCGGGCGACGATAACAAATTCACCTCTCAGCTATACATCCGCCATGATGCAGTTATCTACTGACCTTGTACCTGGGCGAGGGTTTGAGGTTTAGCTTATATTTACCGCATTTATGGAGATTAGGCATTCTGATCTTCATATAGTCATGAGAATATGCGTGATAAAGACTTAGTTTGTGCAAACCTTAGAAATGAGGGCATCAGATATCGATGGCTTCAACAAACCGCGCGTGCTCTTGAATAAAAGCCATGA
>CAUZNJ010000071.1:0-8598 GCA_963580965.1 Alphaproteobacteria bacterium
GAAACTGGTGACAGTCAGGTGGCAAGTGATGAGGATAACGCCGGGACGACTGTTCGTCCGTTATAGGGATTTCTCTGAAGCAGCTTGCATAAGATTTTGGGGCAGGTCATCTCTGGCCTTGTGCCCAACGTCCCACAATCGTGGATATTAAGAAGGATTTCCTATGGCGCAAAACGATAACGGCGGTCAGGGCGGCCCCTGGGGCAGCGGCGCCGCACCCGGTCCAGGTCCCGATGTCGAGGATTTGATCCGTCAGGGGCAGGAGAAGCTCAAACAACTTCTTCCGGCTGGCGGGCCTCGCGGCTTTATCCTGCTCTTCCTCGTAGGCCTGGTGGGCCTAGGCGCCTACACATCCTATTACACGGTGCCTAGTGACTCAGTCGCCGTCGTGCAGCGCTTTGGAAAGTATTTGAAAGACGTTCCTCCAGGTCTGCACTTCAAGCTGCCACTTGGTATCGACTTGGCGACCATCGTTCCTGTCAAACGGCAGTTGAAGCAAGAATTTGGCTTCACAACCCCGGGCGCCGCCGATCCTTACCAGGGCCCGGGCCCCCGAGATAGCCGACGAGAGACTGAGATGGTGACTGGTGATCTTAACGCCGCCCTAGTCGAGTGGGTGGTGCAGTACCGCATATCTGATCCAAAGAATTTCCTGTTCGAAGTCCGCGAACCGAGCGAGACACTACGTTACGTTTCCGAATCAGTCATGCGTGAGGTGGTCGGCGACCGTACCGTTGACGAGGTCATTACCATTGGTCGTCAGGAAATCGAAATTGAAGCACTGACCAAGATGCAGGAACTGACGACCAAGTACACCATGGGAATCAGTATCGATCAGGTGCAGTTGAAGAACATCAACCCTCCCGGGCCGGTGCAGGAGTCCTTTAACGAGGTCAACCAGGCCCAACAGGAAAAAGAGAAGCTGATCAATGAGGCGCGGCGCGACTATAATAGGGTCATTCCGCTAGCCGAAGGTGAGAAAGACCAGCGTATACGCGAGGCCGACGGTTACCGGCTAAAGCGGATCAATGAGGCGGAAGGTGATGTCGCTCGCTTCAACTCACTATTGGCCGAATACAGCAAGGCGCCGGAGGTCACACGAAGGCGCATTTATATCGAGACCATGCAGGATGTCATGCCGGGCATCCGCTCTAAGGTCATAGTCGACGAGCAGACGCGCAGTATACTGCCCCTGCTGAACCTCGACTCCCAGACGGGGACAACGAAATGAATAAGGCCCTACAAATCGTCCTACTGGTCGTTCTCGGTCTCGGCGGTTACGTGCTGATGAGTTCCGTATATTCGGTTAGTGAAGTCGAACAAGTGATCATCACTCAGTTTGGCAAGCCGGTCGGTGACCCGGTGACGACAGCTGGACTGAAACTCAAGCTGCCGTTCGTCCAGGATGTCAATCCGATAGAGAAGCGCATCCTTGAATGGGATGGCAGTCCATCGGACATGCCAACCAAGGACAAGCTCTATATCTCTGTCGATCTTTTTGCCCGTTGGAAGATCACGGAGGCACTTCCCTACTTCCTGCGGCTTCGTGATGAACGCAGCGCTCAATCTCGCCTTGACGATATCCTCGGAAGTGAAACTCGCAATGCCGTTGCCAAGCATGAATTGATTGAGATCATTCGCACCACAAAGGACCGCACGCCCTTGCGTGACACTTTGTTGACGGAGGAAGAACTGCGGCAAGATATTGGCTCACTAGTCCCTATCCAGAAGGGTCGCAAGCTTGTCGAAGAGGAGATTTTTGCCGCAGCAGCCGAGAAAGTTCGGGTGTTTGGTATCGAGCTTCTTGATATCCGATTCAAGCGCATCAACTATAATGAAAGCGTGCGCCCAAAGATCTACGATCGGATGATAAGTGAGCGACGCCAGATCGCCGAACGCTTCCTATCTGAGGGCAATGGCGAGGCCGCTCGTATCCGCGGTAACCGGGTGCGTGACCTCAATAAAATCCAGTCGGAAGCTTATCGATCAGTTGAGGAAATCCGCGGTGTCGCTGACGCCAAGGCAACTGAGATCTATGCCAGCGCCTATAATCAAAGTGCTGAATCCGTGGAGTTCTACGAGTTTACGCGGACCATGCTGGCTTACAAGACGATGATCAATGAGAACACAACACTCGTTCTGTCGACGGGTAGTGACATGTTCAAGTTCCTCAAGGGCATGGACCCGGATGGCGACGTCGTGCCTCTTCCTCTGCCGAGTGGTGGTGAATAGTTCAGAGATACCTTTAACTAACAGGTTCTGTCTTTTTGTTTGAGCGGCGGCGGTCCCCAGGTTAGCGCGCAGACATTCAGACATGAAATCGACGAAGGCCTGCACCTTTGCTGATACTTTCCGTTGTCTTGATGCAGGATGTGAATCGGCAGGGACGGTTTCTCAACGCTATTGAAAATTAGCTTCAAGTGACGCGCCATTGATCCACTGCAGAATTTTACCCTGCCTGGAAGTTTATCCTGGTCAGTTGAGTTGCTGCCTTTTAACTGGTGCTAACCGTCGACATTATCGACGCCTAGGTGGGTTTCTGTTTTCTCACCTCAACCGGTTGGGCCCTATTTACGGTCATCGAATGATGACCCGTCTCTCTATTGGTAAACGCTCACTAAGCCATAAGTATTCCAAAACGCCTAAGTCTCGATGGGTACGGCATTTAGCTGACCAAGGGTCAACGGGCCTGTATCAAGACGTTTGTCGATTTCTACCGCTCCGATGAGCTAAAATGCTAAATGATGGCGTTTTGTAGAAACGAAAGTGCTAGACTCGATCCTATCCCTCTATACCCATTTTCATTTTCATGCGATCTTATCGCTAATATGAAACGCATGTCCGGACAATACCGGGCCAGCCGGGAGGGAAAGTCCGATGAAAGTCTGTGACGCCATTGCTGAAATTCTCAAGCGCGAGGGTACTGATACCATTATCAGTTATCCTGTTAACCATGTCATTGAGGCGTGCGCGCGCGCTGATATTCGCCCCATCATCGTCCGTCAAGAACGTATTGGCCTGCATATGGCCGACGCCATGTCACGGGTCACCAGTGGCGATAAAATTGGCGTTTTTGCTATGCAGCATGGCCCCGGCGCCGAGAATGCCTATGGCGGCGTCGCCCAGGCCTATGGCGAGTCAGTACCGATCCTGGTTCTCCCTCAGGGCTATCCGCAGAACATCGCCCACGTCCAGCCTAACTTTAATTCGACCCTAAACTTTAAGGGTGTTACCAAATCGGTCGAACCTTTGACTGCGCCATCCGAGGTGCCGCACGTCATGCGTCGCGCCTTTACCCAGCTGCGTAACGGTCGTGGCGGACCGGTGATGGTTGAAATCCCCGCAGATATGACCAATGCCGAATTTCCCGGCGAGCTCGATTACAAGCCAGTCAAGAAGTACCGCATGGCCCCCGACCCCAAGGACGTCGAACGCGTCGCTGATAAGTTAGTTGCCGCCAAGGCGCCTGTGATCTTCGCCGGTCAGGGCGTGCATTGGGCTAAGGCCTGGGAGCAGCTTCGCCTCCTAGCCGAATTGCTTGGCGCGCCGGTGACCTCGAGCCTTGCTGGCAAGAGTGCATTCCCTGAAAGTCATCCGCAGTCGTTGGGAACGGCCAACAAGACCCACACGTCTATGGTCGGTCATTACGTCAAGGCCGCCGATTTGATCCTCGGTATGGGATGTAGCTTTACCAGCACTAACTTCGGCATCAAGTTTCCTGCCGGCAAGACCTATATCCACTGCACGCTCGACCCCAACGATCTTAATAAGAATCAGGTTTGTGACGACGCCATGATCGGAGATGCCGGGCTGATGCTCGATGCCTTGGTCACAGCCGTCTCGGACCGGTTGGGGGGCAAGAAGCGTGATTCAACGGCCATGCGCAAGGAAATCGCCGGCCAGCGCGCTGAATGGCTTTCGAGTTGGAGCCGTAAGACCGCTTCCAACGAGACACCTATAACGCCTTATCGGGTGATTATGGATCTACACAACACGATCGATCGCAACAATGCCATTGTCACTCATGACGCTGGCAGCCCGCGCGATCAGGTTGTCCCATTCTGGCAGGCTGAGAACCCGCTGTCCTATCTCGGCTGGGGAAAGACAACCCAGCTGGGATATGGCCTCGGCCTCGCCATGGGAGCCAAGCTGGTGCATCCGAATAAACTCTGCATCAATATCTGGGGCGATGCGGCCATCGGCTTTACGGGTATGGATTTCGAGACAGCGGTTCGCGAGAAAATCCCAATCCTATCGATCCTATTCAATAATTTCTGCATGGCTATCGAATTGAAGATCATGCAGGTTGGCACGGAGAAGTATGGCAATACTGACATTTCCGGCGATTATGCTGCTATGGCGCGTGCCTTCGGTGGCCATGGTGAACGTGTAACTAATCCAGGCGATATTATTCCGGCCATCAAGCGCGGCATAAAGGCGACCCAAGATGGTCAGGCGGCATTGGTCGAATTCATTACCTCGAAGGAGACCGAAGAGTCTTATCACATGGGTTGATTATTGCAGGTTGAGGGAGGAGGCGAATCCAGAGCGGTCCCGCGGCAAGCTCGCTGGGGCCGCTCATTATTTTTCGGCCATAATTTTTGGCAATGCTTCTGTTCAGAGATGAAACGCTTTAGATTTACGTACTAGCCAACCGCTTGTTGGTGCTGCCTGCGCCCCCGTCCACAGCTTCGAGCGGAGTATTGAGAACCGCGCCGGGGCAGACGATGCCGCACGGACGTCCTGATTCGCTAAGGCCTTGGAATTCAACGTAAGGTTCGGGTACGGCCGGGCCGTTGGGGCAGCCGAGCCATAGGCGCAGCAGGTGGCGTTTCTTTTCCGGTTCCGGCCAGTCTTCATAGGCTGTGCGGCTATGCAGCACCGTATGGTTGCATAGAAACTGTACGTCGCCGGGCTTGAACGACATGTCGAGGCGAAGTTTTCTGCCGCCGGCTAACTTATCGAGAAGTTCAAAGGCCTCTTTCTGCTCTGTGGTGATGCGTGGCACCTCGGAAAAGCGTTGGGCTTTACGGATGGTGCTTTGAACGAAGTGGGTAAATAGGCGGCCTTCGTGGGGCATGAAGACGGGCAATGGGTACCACGGCTTGCGTCCTTCGGGGATTTCGTCTCGGCGGTCACGGTAGGTGGTTTTCATGAGAACGCGGACCAGGTCGGGGCGCTTCTTGGCCATTAGGTTGAACAGCGCAACCGAAGAGGCAATGCTCGACATGCCACCTGATTGGCCAGTGCGAAGCGACAGGAGGCCGACCACGTCGCCCATATCGCAATGGTATGATAGCCGGTCATTGGTCTGATAACCGCGTGCCGACGGTTTGTTGAAGTCGTATCCCAGGTCACGGACATGGCCCAGTACATGGCCCTTTGCATTTTGTGATACTGGCTCGCCGAGATGCGTGCCCAGGCACCAAAAAGCGATCGCGGCCTGGCGCAGGCTATAACGTTCTACCGGCACGCCGCGGATCAGGCAAAAACCAAGGCCAAATAACAAATCCTGTTTCAGTTTTGCCAATTGATTGGCAATGCGCGGCAATGGTGCATCGGCTGCGGTTAGGGTGACTATATCCCGGCTGCTAGCGTCAAGGCGTGCGACAGTATCATCCAGATTAGCAACCTGACCGGCGGTCAGTTGCCATGTCCAGCGCTGTGGTTGTTGTGCCATTTCGGTGCCGTGCCACGCAGCCGGGCTATCATTAAAATCAGGCAGGTCGGGCTGGCTCATGGTGATGGTCCCATTCAGTCGAACAATGTTTCCATTGTGCCGCAATTAGTTCGCCCGGTAACCCCTCTCTTGCCGACTTTTATATGGCCTTGACCCGATTGAAGATTCTTGCCAATGCAGCTCGCCGATTTAGCTCAGCTATTCAACCAGTCCCTGATGAATCATGGCGACCAGGCCCCTAAGGTTTAGGCAGCCGATGAGTGCCTATATCCGGGTTTCTTTAATAAAAATCGGGCACCGTCGATGGCTATTTTGGTGGTCGTTTTTGTTCTCGATAGGAATTCCTAGCGGACTATGAATCGCTGCAATACTTAGGTTTTTTGCCTCAATGTCTATGCGCAGTGTCCTAAAAACTGTAGGAAAATCACTAATTAACACGTTCGGTATCATGCTGCCTCAAAGCGCGCACCAATTGACCTTGATCAGGGCGGGGCTTAGCATTCTTAAGCGGTGCTTGTCGGCTCTATGTCATATGCTGGTCGGTCTACTAAAGACGGTTAAGTCATTCATTAAAAGCTATACGCGATGGAAACCTTCATGCTCGAAATGACTACAGTCCAGGAGCCCAATGATCGCGTGGTTCCGTTGAAAACACCCCGCGGTGCCCGTGTTGAAGGTTTTGACCGGAACGTACCGTGCGATGCAGTGCTCGATGATTTTGCTGAATACGCCCGCCAGGCATGCTTTCATCCTGGCCATGTACGGCAGCTGGGTGATGCTATTCTATGGGATAACCGCTGCACCATGTACTGTGTGGACATCGATTATCCGTTGGTGCAGCGGCGCATCATGCACCGGGTATTGATCAATGGCCCCCGGCCTTTCTAATATCTTTGCGGAAATCTGCACTTGGAGGCGACGCACATGCCAATCACCGTCAAGGCACTCAATCCCGGCTTTGTTGCCGAAATCAGCGGCATCCGCTTGGGCGATGATTTAGGTGACGATGTATTCAACGAAATTATTACTGCTATGGACACCTATGCAATTGGTGTATTCCCTGGCCAGCATCTGAACGATGATGAACAGCTAAGGTTTAGTGCTCGCCTGGGGCCGCTGGAAACAACTCGCCGGCTGTTGCGGCCTGGTGCGCAGCTGCGTCTCGATAAGCACATTGCTGACATCTCCAATCTAGATGTGGAAAATCAGATTGTACCTGAGGGCGGCCGTGCACTGATGAATGCTATCGGAAACCGGCTATGGCACACCGACTCGTCTTTTAAGCCGACACCAGCGAAGTACTCGCTGCTCTCATGCCATTCTATACCGGCCTGGGGCGGGGATACTCAGTTTGCCGATATGCGCGCTGCTTACGATGCTCTGGAGGACCGCCTTAAGGCTAAGATCGAAGGGCTGGTAGCTGATCACAGCATCAACTATTCCCGAAGTACCAACGGTTTTTCTGATTTCATGCCGGAGGAGATTCAGCCCGCCGTCCCACAAACCGTTGTACGGGTCCATCCCGGTTCTAAACGCAAGACTCTGTACCTCGCATCTCACGCCGAACGCATACACGGAATATCCCTGCCTGAAGGCCGTATTTTATTGTATGACTTGATGGATCACGCAACCCAACCCCAATTTACTCATACCCATCACTGGCAAGTTGGCGATCTGGTCATCTGGGATGATCGTTGCACTATGCACCGAGCGCGGGATTATGATGTGACGACGCCGCGCGATATGCGCCGCACGACGGTGTCCGACGTGGCGCCGACAATCGAACAGGCCAAGGTGGCCTGAGTACGGGTTTCGGAAGGCGGCCATGGCTCTGACGATCAAAGCACTTAACCCCGGTTTCGTTGCCAAAGTCACTGGCGTTTCTCTGGGAGAGCCATTTGGCGAAGAGGTTTTGGCCGAGATTGTCTCCGCCATAGATAACTATGCCGTCTGCATCTTCCCGGACCAGCCATTGACAGATGAAAGACAACTTTCCTTTTCCGCTCGTTTGGGTCCTTTGGAGACAACACGCCGCGTGAACCGCGCTGACTTCAAGCATCGGTTGGATACCCGCGTTACCGACGTCTCCAACCTGGATGAAAACAACTGTCTTGTTGCCCGTGATAGCGACAGGCGGATGATCGCCATGTCCAACCGGCTTTGGCATACGGATTCGTCTTTTAAGAAAACCCCAGCAAAATATTCCTTGTTATCGGCCCGCGCCATTCCCAGCGAAGGTGGGGAAACCCAGTTTGCAGACTTGCGCGCCGCCTATAATGCTTTGACAGAAAAAAAGAAACAGGAGATAGACGATCTCATCGTCATGCATTGGCTGACCCATTTGCGCTCCAAGACCGGCTTCGACCACTTCACAGAGGCAGAACGTGCCGTTGAACCGCCGATGCCGCAGGTATTGGTGCGCACGCTTCCTGGGTTGGGCCGGAAGACATTGTACCTTGCTGCGCATGCCGATCATGTCATCGGTATGCCTGTTCCGGAAGGTCGCATGCTGCTGATGGACCTGATGGAACATGCCACACAACCCGAATTCGTTCATACCCACACGTGGCGGGTTAATGATCTAGTCATTTGGGATGACCGCTGCACAATGCATAGGGTGCGCGAATTCGGTATCACGGAAGTGCGCGACATGCACCGCACCACGGTTTCTGATGTGGGGCCGACTATCGATCAGGCGCGGGTGGCGTAAAATTTTGAGAGAAAGTAGACGAGTAATATGCCCCTGACCGTCAAACCTAAAAACCCATCGAACCCACTATTTGCCGCTGAGGTCACCGGTGTCGATCTATCGCAACCTGTTGCCGATAATGTCATTATTGAGATTATAGCCTTCATGGACATCTATGCCGTCGGGGTGTTTCCTGGCCAGAAGCTGAGCGATGAGATGCAGGTAGCCT
>CAUZNJ010000072.1:0-8454 GCA_963580965.1 Alphaproteobacteria bacterium
GGCCACGAAAGCCAAGGCCGCTAAGGCCACGGCCACGAAAGCCAAGGCCGCTAAGGCCACGGCCACGAAAGCCAAGGCCGCTAAGGCCACGGCCACGAAAGCCAAGGCCGCTAAGGCCAAGGCAGCGAAAGCTACAACAACTAGCAGCAAGGCCGCAAAGCCGGATACACCAATCCTGCCAAGCGGCGACTGACCCCACCTTCCTTGGCCAGAAATCCAAAGATACCCGCCCCTTTCCCAACAAAGGAACAGGTGCTTACCTTTATCAAAGAAAGCCCCAGCACTGCAGGAAAGCGGGAGATAGCGCGGGCCTTCCATCTCAATGGATCACAGCGCGAAGCACTTAAGAAGTTATTGTCGGAACTGGAAAATGAGGGTCAGTTGCTGCGCGGGCGCGGGAAACGTTTTGCCGAATCAGGCACCCTGCCATCCGTAACCATTGTCGAAATCAGTGGCCTCGACGCTGATGGCGACGTTCTTGCCAAGCCCGTTACCTGGCCCAAAGACGGGCCGACGCCACCCCGCATCTACATGTTACCGGAAAGGGGGGGGCGCCATGCTCTAGGCATCGGCGACCGGGTGCTAGCCAAGCTAACACGATCGAACGCTGGCACGTACGATGGGCGGACAATCCGCCGTCTTGCAGACGCCCCCCGACGTATGCTCGCGATTTACGAGCGGGTCGGCAATCAGGGCCGCCTGCGCCCCACCAACCGGAGAAACCGTACAGAACCGATGGTTGCAGACGTCGATTCCATGGAAGCCGAGCCCGGCGAATTAGTCGCGGCGGAACTTCTTGCCAAAGCCCGTCTGGGGCCGCCAACAGCCCGCATTGTCGAACGGTTTGGTGGCCAGGGGGATGCCCGCGCCGTCAGTCTCATCGCCATCCACGATCACGGTATACCTATTGAATTTAGTGCCGAGGCGATAACCCAGGCGGAACAATCGGAATCCGCTTCCCTCGGTGAGCGAACCGACCTGCGCGACATACGACTGATTACCATCGATGGGGCAGACGCCCGTGATTTCGATGACGCTGTATGGTCCGAGCCCGATAACAATCCAAAGAATACCGGTGGCTGGCACCTTATGGTCGCCATCGCCGACGTCGCCTGGTACGTGCGCCCCGGGGATGCGCTGGACCACGATGCCTATGAGCGCAGCACTTCCGTCTACTTCCCTGATCGCGTAGTCCCCATGCTGCCCGAAGCCTTATCCAACGGGTGGTGTTCCCTCAAGCCGGACGAAGACCGGCCGTGCATGGTCGCTCACTTGTGGATAGACAGCGACGGAAACTTGCTGCGGCACCAATTTGAAAGAGGACTGATGCGCTCCGCCGCGCGGCTAACTTATGAGCAGGTAGAGGCCGCCCGCGAAGGCCCCACAGATGCTGTTTCCAAATCACTACGCGAGGCCGTCCTTGTTCCTCTTTATGGCGCCTACGCGGCCCTTTCCAAATATCGTGATTCCCGCGGGGTTCTTGATTTAAATATGCCAGAGCGGCAGATTATCCTCGATGCAGCTGGCCACATCACCGATATCCAGGACCGTTCGCGCCTCGATAGCCATCGGCTAATCGAAGAGTTCATGATCACAGCCAACGTCGCCGCCGCCGAGACCCTGGAAAAGCACCGCCAGCCCTGTATGTATCGGATCCACGACTCGCCGACCCTGGACAAGCTAGAAGCCCTACGCACCTTCCTCGAAAGTATTGATCTAAAACTAGCGCGCGGTCAGATCATTCAGCCGGCCCAATTCAATACCATTCTTGAACGCGTGGCCGGCACGCCGAATGAGCGGCTAGTCAACGAGATCATATTACGAAGCCAGGCCCAGGCCGTTTATTCACCAGAAAACATCGGCCATTTTGGTTTAGCGCTTAGACGCTATGCCCATTTCACCTCTCCCATACGCCGTTACGCAGACCTTCTAGTACACCGTGCCTTGATCCAAGGGCTGCAACTGGGCGACGGCGCGCTGGGAGAGGCCCCCGGCGACTTCGGCGAAAAGGGCGAATACATTTCCACGGCGGAGCGGCGCGCCATCTCCGCCGAACGAGATGCCGTGGATCGTTACATTGCCGCATTTTTGGCGGATAGAGTGGGCGCCCGTTTCACCGGTCGGGTCAGCGGAGTCACCCGTTTCGGACTATTCGTCACCCTGGCGGAAAGCGGCGGCAACGGATTAGTGCCCATTAGCACCCTGCCCGACGACCGCTATGACCATGATGAGCGCCATCACGCCCTGGTCGGCCGTCGCTGGGGCCGCACTTACCGTCTAGGCGACACCGTGCGCGTCATCTTGGTCGAGGCCGATGCCATTACCGGCAGTCTAGCCATGAACCTGGTCAATGTTGATGGCGATGTCGACACAAGCGGCGATGGCCAAAATACTAATGCCGCAATCCCGGGCCAGCCGTGGCGCAGCCGGGCCCCTATACGCGGCAAGAAACGATCGGCGCACCCCGCGAAAAAAAATAACAATAAGTCTAAATCTGCCGCTAAACGCCGACGCTAAACGTTGCGCCCTTTACGCATTTGCGAAGTGGGTTCATTTTTTTGATGGCCCCATACAGTAATCTGGCAACCATAGTCGGCAAATCAGCCCTGCGAGGAACCACGTTCAGGCTTCTTTCTGCGGCAATTTTTCTTGCTGCAGCAGCCTGCCCCCCAGTGCCTATCGCCGGTCCGGAAACAGTAATCTGTTTTTTCCCGAATTGCCGCCTGGTAAGACCTTCGCCATGGAGAGGCTGCGCGGTATCGAAACCATCGATCCGGCCAAGACTATCAATCGCCCCAGGCTTGACAGCGGATAAGCCGAGTGTAAGGTGCCGACGAAGCTGCGGTGGTGAAACAGACGGAACTCATACGATGGCCAAGCCTAGCACAATTCTGGTTAAACTGGTCAGCACGGCCGATACTGGTTTTTACTATGTGACTAAGAAAAACCCCCGGAACATCACCGAAAAGCTGGAATTCCGGAAGTACGATCCAGTTGTGCGCAAGCATGTTGCATTCAAAGAAGCAAAGATTAGATAGACTTCAAGCGCAAGACTGCACCCCAGCGCTTCGTAATATGTGAGAGTGTCAGTCGCTGCTCGCCAACTCCGTATATACAGTCACTATTTCCAATAGCTTGTGAACCGAGATCGGCTTGGAGATATAGAACTTATAGCTCTCATCCCACGCCGCATCAGTTTTAATCATTAGCTCGGCACAGTTCATTGCCGTTGCCGCTGATGGCTAATATCTTTAGTAAGGGGACTTCGTTATATTTCTCCCATGCGGGAGATCATAAAACGGGTATCCTAATGGCCGGTGCCAGTGTGGCAAACCGGTCTCGCAACAACAAACACATATGAGCGGCATGACCGAACCGTCCGCCAAGGCCCTACTGCCGGCTGGATTATCCGATGTGTTACCGCCGGAAGCGGAACACGAAGAAGCCACCGTTCAATGCCTAATGGCAGTGTTCGGGTCATATGGCTACCAACGGGTAAAGCCACCGCTAATGGAGTTTGAAGACAACCTGCTGTCTGGTAGCGGAGCGGCATTGGCGCGGCAGACCTTTCGCCTGATGGACCCAGTTTCCCAACGGATGATGGGAATGCGACCCGATATGACCATGCAGGTGGCCCGCGTTGCCACCACCCGACTGGCCCAAGCACCGAGGCCGTTGCGGCTTAGCTATGCGGGTCAAGTCCTGCGCGTCACTGGTTCACAGTTACGTCCGGAAAGGCAATTCGGCCAGGTTGGCGCAGAATTGGTCGGATCTACATCCCCTCTCGCCGATGTTGAAGTCATTCTGATGGCGCTAGCCGCCCTGCGCGCCGCCGGAATCGTTCAGATGACAGTGGACCTCGCGCTACCTACACTGGTGCCGGCACTCACCAACACCCTCGGAATTGGGGCTATTCAACTTTCTCAGCTTAGGGCCGCCCTCGACCGCAAGGATGCCTCAGCAGTCGCCGACATGACCACAAGTCTAGGGTCGAGAGGAACTCTCTTCGAGGGTCTTCTGGCAGCAACAGGACCGGCCGAGCCGGCACTGCAGGCGCTGATAGCGCTCGATCTGCCGCCTGCTGCCGCCGCTGAACGTAACGCCCTTGTTCAAGTAGCCAACGGCATGCTTGCCAGCGAACCTAACCTAATTTTAACAATCGACCCTGTCGAGCACCGTGGATGGGAATACCACACCGGCGTTGCCTTCACCTTGTTTGCACCCGGTGTTCGCGGCGAGCTTGGCAGCGGTGGCCGCTATCAGGCAATCGCGCCAGGCGCCAATAGCAGCGATACCACCCAGACTGGCGACGACATGGAAGGAGAAGCCGCAACAGGCCTGACCCTGTTCATGGATACAGTCATGCGGGCACTACCAGCAGCAAAGGAACCCGGCCGTTTGTTCCTGCCATTCGGCACTACGGTCAAAGAGGCCCAAAGATCGCGGGCCGACGGCTGGATCGTCATTTCAGCCATCGATTCGGACGGCGATGCCGAGGCTGAGGCCCAGCGCCTGGAGTGCAGCCATATTCTAGAGAACGGCGGTATCGTTCCGGTCACGCATATCGACGAAGAAGGGTAATTTATGGCGAACGTTGTAGTGGTCGGCGCCCAGTGGGGCGATGAAGGCAAGGGAAAGATCGTTGATTGGCTGTCAATACGCGCGGACGTCGTCGTGCGCTTTCAGGGCGGCCACAATGCCGGCCATACCCTTGTCATCGGCGATACCACCTACAAGCTGAGCCTACTGCCTTCTGGTGTGGTCCGAGCCAATACCCTGTCAATCATAGGCAATGGTGTCGTCATCGACCCCTGGGCGCTCATGGAAGAAATTGAACGGGTCGGCAAACAAGGTGTCACCATAACGCCAGAAAAGCTACGCATTGCCGACAACGCAGTGCTAATCCTACCCTTGCACGGTAATCTCGATAGGGCGCGGGAGGAAGCCCTCGGCACCGCCCGGATCGGTACTACAGGACGCGGCATCGGGCCAGCCTATGAAGATAAGGTAGCCCGGCGCGCCATCCGCGTTGCAGATCTCGCTGAGGGAGAGGATCTTGCTGCCAAGACCGAACGCATGCTTTTTCACCACAATGCGCTGCTGCGCGGGCTAGGCCAGACGGAAATCGATGGCACTACGCTGATTCTCGAATTACGTGCCATCGCGCCACGCATCTTGCCCTTCGCCACCCCGGTTTGGAGGGAACTGGCCGAACTGCGCCGCGCTGGCAAGCGCATCCTTTGGGAAGGCGCCCAAGGCGCCATGCTTGATGTCGATCACGGAACCTACCCCTTTGTTACATCGTCCAATACGGTCGCCGGCCAGGCCGCCGCCGGTTCTGGCCAGGGTCCGAGCGCCATCGATTATGTGCTGGGTATAGTTAAAGCCTACACGACCCGCGTTGGTTCCGGACCCTTCCCGACCGAGCTTGCTAATTCAGTCGGCCAAAAATTAGGTGAACGGGGCCGAGAATTCGGTACCGTCACCGGGAGAAAAAGGCGCTGCGGCTGGTTCGACGCTGTGCTGGTTCGGCAATCAACAACGGTCAACGGCATCCATGGCATCGCCCTAACCAAGCTCGACGTTTTGGACGGCTTTGAGGAACTGAAGATCTGCATAGGCTACCGCATCGACGGCGAGACGATTGATTATCTACCCGCCGGAGCGGCATACCAAGCCAAGGTCGAGCCCGTCTACGAGACCCTGGAAGGCTGGTCGGGAAGCACTGCTGGAGCCCGCTCCTGGGCCGAACTTCCAGCGACAGCAATCAAGTATATCCGCCGCATTGAAGAACTGATTGAAGCCCCTGTCGCATTGTTATCAACCAGCCCAGAACGGGACGATACGATCCTGGTACATGATCCATTCATGGACTAAGCGGCTGTCCGCAGCGGCACTATCATTGCTATCACGCCAAGCACGCTAAGCGCTTCTCCTCCTTAAATTCCCCTTGCTTCAGCATTGCTATAAATGCCGTAAAGCAACAATCGTAAAAAACACCCGAACAAATCAGTCTAGAATTGAGATTTTTTATAGCCCCTCTAATAAGGTGATCAAATTATTAATATCTTGAGGAACTTCTGCTGAAAATTGGAGTTTCTCATTCCGTCTTGGGTGAGTAAACCCGATCAAGAATGCATGAAGAGCTTGGCGTTCAATAGGTAAGCTAATATTTCCCAATGGGCCTTGTCGTCGCTGACCGCCGTAAACCGGGTCGCCGACAACGTGATTTCCCAAATGGGCCATATGCACACGGATCTGATGCGTACGCCCGGTCGCCAAGCGACATTCGACCAAGCTTGCATGCAGTCCTGGGCCAAGAACCCGCGTTAGCCGGTAGCGAGTAAGCGCCGCTTTTCCACCGCGCTCCAAGACAGCCATCTTTTGTCTGTTGCGCGGGCTGCGGCCGATATTCCCGACAATCTCGCCTTTGCTAACCTTAGGCACACCCCAGACGACGGCGGCATAGGCCCGTTCCATGTCATGGGCAGCAAACTGTTGGGCAAGCGACTGATGAGCAAGGTCGTTCTTTGCGGCAACCATCAAGCCACTCGTTTCCTTGTCAAGGCGATGAACGATGCCAGGCCGCTCTACGCCGCCAATGCCGGAGAGGGACCCTGCGCAATGGGCCAGCAGCGCGTTGACCAAGGTACGGTCAGGATTGCCCGCACCCGGATGGACGACCAAACCCGCTGGCTTATTTATGACGATAAGATCGTCATCTTCGTAAATAACGTCGAGCGTCATGGCCTGCGCTTCCGGAATGGCCGCCACGGGCGCTGGCACCGTCACCTCAAATGCTTCTCCTGCCATCGTCTTGTGCGATGGGTCGGTAATGACAATGCCCCTGGTTGTCACCCATTTCTCGCGCAATAGAGTTTGAATTCGGTTACGCGACATATCCAAATTCGCATCGGCGAGGAGCCGGTCGAGCCGTGTTCCAGCATTCGCCGGTGTCACAGTTACCAAGAATGATGTTGCCCTGGGCGTTAGGCTCATATTTAACGGCGCCAGGCGCTACGTCCCTGGAGGGACCCGCGCAACATTTGGTGGAGATCACTCATGCGCATCCTCAAGGCCGTGATTATTGGCATGGCCGTCCTGATCGTTTTAGGAATGGGGCTTCTGGTCTACGGTCTTACCCTGCGTTCAGTCAATGGCAACGTTGCAGACGATAGGCCTGCTGAAAGGTCAATTTTGCCAGCGTTCGGCGATACGACACTGCCGTTCGAAGATGGTTGCGACATCGCCGATATGGCTATCGAGGATGGCCGACTTTATATAAGATCAGGCCCCAGTGGCGACTGCTCCAGGGTCTACGTCCTCGATGCAGAAACCGGCACACTTATCGGCACCGTCAGAGCGGCACCTTGATCATCCTTCCACCAAGCCTACTCAGGCGCATCGTTGACCTCGCCGAAGCGGCCTATCCTGAGGAATGCTGCGGCCTTTTGATAGGCCGCTTCCGGGCGCCCGACCGCGTCGCAGTTAGCCATATCGCCGAAAGCCCTAACGTCACCAAAGGCGACCCACGCCGAAATTTCGAGGTCGACCCCCAGATAAGATTCGATACGGAACGCGGGCTGCGCGGTAAACCCGAACACATCATTGGATTTTATCACTCGCATCCGGACCACCGCGCCCAGCCGTCACTCACCGATCTTAGTCGCGTGTTCGAAAATGATATGGTATGGCTCATCACCTCAGTCATCGACGCTCAGGCCGTGCTCACCACGGCCCATGTTCCCGATGCTGACGGACGTCAGTTCCGCCCTATTCCCCTCCGCACCGACGACTGGAAGGCCTATGATCGCCGCTGGCGCGACGGAGATCGTGACGGTGATGGAAACGAAGGAGGTCCCGGCCAATGAATTTCTGTAGCGACAATATCACCGGCGCGGCAACCGAGATCCTCGACGCCATTATTGGCAACAATGCCCGGCCGCTCATGCCCTATGGCGCCGACGACATCACCACGCGCGTCGAAGCCCACTTCACGGAAATTTTCGAACGCGATTGCACCGTGTTCCTAGTCGCTACCGGTACTGCTGCAAATGCCTTGGCGCTTGCCGCCATCACGCCCCCGTGGGGATCGATCGTCTGTCACCACAAATCACACATCAACGTCAGTGAGTGCGGCGCGCCAGAATTCTTTACCGGCGGGGCGAAGCTGATTGCGCTCAGGGGTGCCGACGCCCGCCTAGCGCCCCAGGACGTCTTCGCTGCCGGTGTCCCCGCACCACACGGGGTGCACGGCGTGCAGCCAGCAGCCCTAAGCCTTACCCAGGCGACCGAGGCGGGGACCATTTACACACCCGCAGATCTCGCAGCCCTCACTGGTGCAGCCCGCAAAAGAGGCCTGAAGGTGCATATGGACGGCGCCCGTTTTGCCAATGCCGTGGCGGCGCTTGGCATCCCGCCAGCGGACCTTTCATGGCGTGCCGGTGTTGACGT
>CAUZNJ010000073.1:0-8429 GCA_963580965.1 Alphaproteobacteria bacterium
TGGTTCCGCCGGCGATACCCCACCCCCAGGCGTCGCGCATCCGCCGCTCCAGCGGGAAGGCCCGGGAGTAACCATAGGCGCCGAGAAGCTGAACTGCGCGTCCCGTCACCTCGCGGGAGATCTCGTTAGCATAGCACTTGGCGACACTAGATTCAAAAACGCCCGGCAGGCCATTTTCCGAAATGCTGGCTGCACGATGGATCAACAGCCGCGAGGCCTCAACCCGCATGGCCATATCGGCGAGCGCCAGTTGTACGGCCTGGAATTCGATAATTGGCTTGCCGAACTGCTGACGCTCCTGGACATACGCCAAGGCGTCCTCGAGCGCGCCAGCCGCCTGTGCCACCGCCATTGTGGCATTGCCGCAACGCTCCAAGTCAAAGGCCGTCATTAGTTTTCCAAATCCGCCGGCCGGCACAATCAAGTTTGTTGCCGGCACGCGCACACCATCAAAATGAATGTCAGCGGATGGTATCCCACGGAATCCCATAAGGGATTCGGGCGCCCCGAAAGATAGGCCGGGTCTATCTTTTTCGACATAGACCGCGCCGATGCCACGCGCCCCTGGCGCACCGTCCATGCGGCAATAAACGACATAACCATCAGCATGGCTGCCGCCAGAACACCATCGCTTAGAACCGCTAACGAGGAACGACTCACCGTCAGCCACCGCACGGGTTCGCAAGTCAGTCAGGGCCGTCCCCGCCTCTGGCTCAGACATGGCAACCGCGACAACAATATCGCCACGGCAAACAGCCGGAATGACCCGCCGCTTCAA
This sequence comes from Alphaproteobacteria bacterium, assembly GCA_963580965.1. Classification (GTDB taxonomy): domain Bacteria; phylum Pseudomonadota; class Alphaproteobacteria; order Rhodospirillales; family CAMCUA01; genus CAMCUA01. Next base: position 779 of record CAUZNJ010000073.1, read on the forward strand.
GTCTTCGCCAGCGAACGCTTCGATGGCGCGGACCGGGCCGACGCTGGATTCAAATATTGGAAAGGCAACGGCAGAGGAAATCTTGGCGAATTCCTCCAGAACCAAAAGCGCTTCGAGATTCCCCAGGCCCTGTCCACCATAGCAAACAGCAACGTTGATGCCGAGAAATCCCATCTCAGCGTAGCGCCGCCGATCATCGATGGACAGCGGCACATCTTCGGCTTCCAACCGCGCGGCCTCCGCCGTCATACACTCGCGGGCAAAACGACGGGCAGTGTCCTGCAATTGCCGCTGGGTTTCGTCCAGGGCGAAGTCCATAAGCGCCTCTTGCGTGCGGCTACTTGCCTGCGGTCTAGAGCCGCAACAGCTCGTTAATGGAGGTTTTTGACCGAGTTCCTTCATCAACCGTTTTGACGATCACTGCGCAGTACAGTGACGGACCGGGACTTCCATCTGGCAGATCACGCCCGGGCATAGAACCAGGAACAACGACCGAATAGGGCGGCACATGCCCCATGTGGATTTCGCCGGTCTGACGATTAACGATGCGGGTTGATGCACCAAGAAAGACGCCCATAGAAAGCACTGAGCCTTCGCCGACGATAACGCCTTCGGCAACTTCTGATCGCGCGCCGACAAAACAATTGTCCTCAATGATGACCGGTTCGGCCTGCAAAGGCTCGAGCACGCCGCCTATGCCAGCACCACCAGAGATATGGCATTTCTTACCAATCTGGGCGCATGACCCGACTGTAGCCCAGGTATCTATCATGGTGCCGCTATCGACATAAGCACCAAGGTTAACAAAGCTCGGCATCAACACGACATCCGGGGCTATATATGCGGAGCGGCGCACGATGCAGCCGGGAACCGCACGAAAACCTGCCTGGCGAAAGCGAGCATCATCCCAACCAAGGGTCTTCAGCGGCACCTTGTCGAACCAAGGAGCGCCGTCCGCACCACCGGACATCGGAGCCATATCATTAAGGCGGAAAGACAAAAGAACTGCCTTCTTCAGCCACTGGTTTACCTTCCACGCCCCATCAATCTTTTCGGCAACGCGTGCCACGCCAGAATCTAGAAGGTCAAGCGCGGAGCCAACGGCCTCGCGGGTGCTTCCAGTCGTCTTGGCACTGATGTCGGAGCGGCCTTCCCAGGCAGCATCGATGGTGGATTCCAGTTCGGCATGTTTCATAGTTATCTGTCTCCTTATCGGCAGAGAAACGTCACGTGCCGCGTACGTGGACGCGCGACCATAGCGGCGCCGGGCTATCCAGGAAAGGGGGAGACGCGCCGTGGTGGGATTACCATTCGCCAGTATTGGGCATGGACGCCCAGGGCTCCTGCAGCGGCAACGAATCACCCTCCTGCAGGAGCTCGATAGAGATGTTATCGGGCGAGCGCACAAAAGCCATGTGCCCGTCCCGCGGTGGCCGGTTAATAGTGACACCGGCATCCATGAGCTTTTGGCACAGGGCATAAATATCTTTGACCTGATACGCCAAGTGCCCAAAATTACGGCCGCCACCGTATTCACCTGGGTCCCAGTTGTAAGTGATTTCGATCTGCGCATCCTCATCGCCCGGCGCCGCAAGAAACACGTTCGTGTAGCGCCCCTTCTCGCTTTCGCTGCGGCGCTCTTCGTACAGGCCGAGTGTATTTACGTAAAAATCCAACGTAGCGTCCAGATCGGTAGCTCGTACCATGGTGTGCAAATACTTCATTACTAGTCCCTCAGCTCAATATCCGGCCGCATTCGGCTGCTCCAGCAGTATTGCGCCACCCTGATGTGCTTGCAAACCCCCGTGACCATCACGACGACCAAAGATAGCCACGCAGATGGCAAATCAGGTCTATGATAGATTCCTCTAACGATTCTAGAATCAGCCTCCGGCCATTCATTCATGCCAGCCCCGCTAACATCGAACGCAACATCATCAGCCCCGCCGGCCGGTCAGGCCCGTGCCGTGCTATACATGATGTTCGGCGGGTTGGCAGCGACATTAGGGAATGTATTCCTCAAGATCGTCGCTGTTGACATGCATCCATTTGAGATAACCTTTTTCCGCTGTTTTTTCAGCCTGTTTCTGCTGGCACCGATATTGTTCCGCCACGGCCTAACGCCGCTAAAAACCAACAACTTCGGCATGCATGTGTTACGTGGCGGATTGCAATCATTCGGCATGATCGTCTCGCATTGGGCCTTCGCCATCGCGCCGCTAGCCAAAATCACGGCACTGTCCTTCTCCGGTCCGTTGTTCGCCACCCTACTTGCTGCCCTGTTCCTAAAAGAACGTATCCGAATGCGGCGCATCGCCGCGCTGGTTATAGGGTTCAGCGGCGCCCTCATCATTGTCCGCCCGGGAACGATGGACTTCGATCTAGGCTCCAGCCTGGCTCTCGCTGGCTCAGTAGAGTTCGGCTTTACCATGCTAGTCATCAAACTCATGACGCGAACCGAGTCAGCTCTGACCCTGACATTTTATCTGGGCATTGTTTCGACACCAATCACCTTTGCGATCGCCTGGTTCGTCTGGCAGACACCGTCACTGGAACAGTTGGGATGGATGTTAGGCGTCTCAGCCTGTGCGACAATCTCCAACTTTTTGACTGCACAAGCGGTACGCGAGGCCGACATGAGTGTTATCATGCCGATCCGCTTCACTCGGCTGATCTTTGCCGCACTAATTGGCTATCTGCTATTTTTCGAGGTTCCGGGAATCTATACCTGGATCGGCGGCACTATGATATTCGGAGCTTCGATCTACATTGCCTACCGCGAACGTAAGGTGAAGCAGAGCCACCCATTACCAGTAACAACCACGGTAAAGGCGAAAGCCTATTTACCGCCTGTTTGAAGAGCTCCCGTAAACCGATGACAACACCCCCACCTTACCCCCGCGACATGGTCGGCTATGGACGAACCACGCCGGACCCCCAGTGGCCGGACGGGGCACGCATCGCCGTCCAGTTCGTCGTCAACTATGAAGAAGGCGGCGAGAATAATATTCTGCACGGCGACCCCGCCTCTGAAGCGTTCCTATCGGAGATCATCGGCGCCGAACCGCTACCGGGCCAGCGCCACTTCAACATGGAATCGATTTACGAATACGGCAGTCGCGCCGGTTTCTGGCGGCTGCACCGATTGTTCTCCCGGCGGGGCGTGCCGGTGACGGCCTACGCCGTCGCCATGGCCATGGAACGCAACCCAGATGCCATTGCCGCCATGAACGAGGCCGGGTGGGAGATCGCCAGCCATGGCCTGCGCTGGATTGATTATCAAAATTTCAGCATTACCCACGAACGCGGGCACATGAAGCGCGCCCTGGACATCCATTCCCGCATCGCCGGCGAGCGACCGCTTGGCTGGTACACCGGGCGCTGCAGCCCTAACACCCGGCGGCTAGTGGTTGAGGAGGAAGGGTTTCTGTACGATTCAGATTCCTATGCCGACGACCTTCCCTATTGGAATACCGAGTATGGCCGGCCGCACCTGGTGATCCCATATACGCTTGACACCAATGATATGCGCTTCGCCACCAGCCAGGGGTTCAATTCTGGAGATCAATTCTTCGCCTATCTGCGCGATGCCTTCGATACCCTTTATGCCGAAGGTGCTGATGCGCCGAAGATGTTGTCGGTCGGTCTGCATTGCCGTCTGGCCGGCCGACCGGGCCGGACCGCCGCTCTGGCACGCTTTCTCGATCATATTCAAGGGCACGAACGCGTCTGGCTGTGCCGGCGGATCGATATAGCACGGCACTGGCGCGATCAACATCCGTACACTCCCTAAATGGCTGGCACCGTGATGTCTGTTTTCCGGTCCATGCGTGAGCATATCTCGCTTTCGTCCTGATAGCCTGCGCCTAGCCACGAAATTCTAATTGAGATAGCAAGAGCCTTATGTGCACCCCAATTATGACCTGCCACCTAATGGTTTCTATGAGCAGAAACGCTATTCATCTTTGTTATATTAAGCCCCCCCCGGGGGAGGGGACAGCGGGCCACTGCCGGGGGCGGCGTTTCCATCGTGCCCGATAATGTCAACCTCGTCACCGGCCTTGGTTCATCTCATGCCGTAGCAACCCTTATCGGCACCGCCGCAAGCCAAGCCTTACAGGGCGATGCAAAAGGCAACGTCATCGCCGCCTTTCGGCGTAGTTTCTATGTTCAGACAGGGTCCAGACGCCTCGCCTGCATTGGCATGAAAGCTCTAGGCGCAGGCCCATTGAATGTATTGATAGTAGGTGACTGGGACGCCAAAATGGTGCCAAATCAGAATACACCTATCGAAGTAATTGGTGGGCACCTAGTCATTGGACCCCTGGCCATCGATCTGAATCGGGCTACCCCGTGGCAACCGAGCCCGGTCAACTGGAGATCCTCGGCCATTGGCGCTGCCCATCACCGGATTGCTTCACTCGCCGCCGGGCGGCTGCCCAGCGAAGGCCTAGCACCCGTCGTCTTCACTGGCGTCGCAGAAGACGCGGTCGCCAGACGGGCCGCACCCGCCATTGCCGCCCTCAAAGACTGGCTTGGTAGCAATGATGCAGCTGCGCCCCCTGAGGCCTGCGTCATTCTGGTTGGCCTTGGACCGGGCCTCACTCCATCTGGCGACGATCTCATCAGCGGCGTGCTCATTACCCTGCGCAGCCTTGGCCAATACGCTGCCGCTAACCGTCTGGCCGACTGGGTTTTACGGTTATCTGATCGCACCAACAACATCAGCCAAGCTCACCTGGCCGCGGCGGCGGCCGGCGAAGGATCCGCGGCCCTGCATGCCACGCTATCGGCCTTGGCAACCAGTGATGACCCAGCCTTGTCAAAGTCCGTAGATGCATTGACCGCTATCGGTCATGTCTCCGGCTGGGATGCGCTAGCCGGGGTGGCGTTAACACTCACAGTGGCCTCAAACTCCCTCCAACCAGGAAGGGTCGGCCGCTCGATTTAGAACCCTTTACGAGCGCGGTGTTCAATCATTAAGGCCAGCTCAACTGCCTGTTGGTTGGATCCAGAAACTAGGATCCCCGCCGCTTCCAACGTACGAATCTGACGGTCATATCCTTGAGGATCGTCATCCGTCCCACAAATGGACGCGACCACTGCCGGACGGTTCGTCACCGTTGCCACCTGCGCCGCTAGGACAGCCGCCGGGTCTTCGTGGGCACCGCAGCCAATAACCACATCAACCAGCATCACAGCCAGGGATGGATCACCCAGTGCCTCGGAGATCGCAGAGGCGCGAACAGTCGGATCGATCATTGGGTGGGGCCGCCCACGCGTATATTCGTCATCACCAAGGTCAAGCAATAGATGGCTGCCTTTACCATCTTCACGCGCAGCGCCCGGGATAGCCGCGTTAGAGCAAACCGTTTCGCCCAAGGCCATGAGAACGACCTGTGCCTCCGCGCACAAGGTTCCGCCCGCATAGAGCCCGCGGATATGACGGCGCCCGGAACCCAAAGCCGCCGCCGCCATTTCGGCGGCCTCTGTCTGGAACAACACCGGCGGTAGCATGCCCAAGGCGACATGAGCCGCTTCCGCTAAAGTCGTCGCTTGCCGTGCATTAGCTGGCAGCGTCAACAATGGTGCCCCCATGAAACAAATGGTAAAGGGCTTGGAGCTCTCGCCAACTCGGGATAGCACCTTGGCGGCCACCGCGGCAGCGGGGGGCTTAGAAATCAGGACGATATGTTGGGTTTCTAAGTCACGGTCTAGGGCGTCGATGGCCACTAAGGTCATAGCGCCGCCGACGGCATCACCGAGGTCACGCCCACCGACGCCAATGCCATGAGAAATACCCCCCCCAAGACGGGCGATGAGGCTCGAGACTTCTTGCAGTCCCGTTCCCGAGGCGGCGACAAGACCGATGGGGCCGCGCGGCACTACGTTAGCAAACGCTAGCGGCACCCCACCGATCAGCGCGGTTCCGCAATCAGGCCCCATCATCAATAGGCCCTTTTTTACGGCAAGCTGCTTCAACGCCACCTCAGCAGCCAGCGGAACATTGTCGCTGAACATCATGACGTTGAGGCCTTTATTTAGCGCCCGGCGTGCCTCGGCGGCTGCGAATGCACCGGGAACAGAAATCAGAACCAGATTCGTGTTCGGCAAAGCATCGATGCCAGTCAAGAGGCTACGAGGCTGCCACGCCGCACGGCCACCGCCCGATGATTCGCGACCGGATTCCAGTAAGAGTTCCGCCTTAGCCATGGCAGCCTCGGCCTGATCGCTACCCGCCTTTCCCGCGTCCGTTGAGCATACTGCCAATATCAGATCATTAGGCCCTGCGTCGAGTGCAACCCCGGCTAGCAACCCGGCACCGGCAAGGATTTCAAGATTAGACGGCGTGCCTATCATCAGCGAAGCAGTGGCGATCCCCGGCATGTCGGCAACTTGTCGGGATAGGCGCATCAAAGCAACAGAATCGAGGTAGAACCCGCGCCGCACCCGGTTGACGACGGCGCCGGTCACAACGTTCCCCCATCCAATGCATCGGCCAAGGCATGAGCAGCATGAACGAAACATGCCAATGGCGCCTTGACGATGCCTGCGCCGACCTGCCCAACACCTGGCTCGCGGTGGGCGATGCCCGTATTGATGATTGGTACGATGCCAGTTTCGACGACGCGGCGCACGTCGATACCGGTCGGCACGCCCGCAAAATCTAGTGCCGGAATGGTCCAGTCCGGATTTCGACCGCAGACGATCTCGGCCATGGCGCGGGTGAAGTTCAGGGCATCCGCGGCCGAACCGGCGCCGACAAAACCGGCGACAGCAGGAGATGCCGCCATGGCGAAGCCGCCGAGCCCCATGGTTTCGACAATAGTCGAGTCGCCCATATCCGGATTAGCGTCGGCGGCAGTGAAGCCGGGGAAATACATGCCCTCGGGCATTTCCACGGTTGACGTAAACCAAGTATCACCGGTCCCCGCAACGCGAATGCCAAAATCGGCACCGTTTCGCGACATGGCTGTGACGACGGACGAACCGACAATACCGCGTACCGGGTCCAAAATCGCCTTACCCATGACCATAGCGATATTGAGGAAGAATTGGTCATTGCTTCCAATGAAGGCAAGGATGTCAGCGAGCTTATCCTTATCGCCCCCCGTACGCGCCAAAGCGGGCGCCAGTTGCCGCAGGATCAAGCTCGTGCAGGCAACGTTACGCTGGTGCATCTCGTCACCCATAGCAAGGCCCCGGGCAATGATCGGTTTCAATGCAATACCACCGCCATCGGCCAGTGCCCGCGCCATCGCCGGCCCCAATTCGCTAGCCAACCACCCCAGGCGATCGCGCACTTCGGCATCGTTGCCGCCGAAGCGCATCACCTTGCCGAGACCTTCATTAAGGGTGCAATAGGCACGATTACCGAAGGCGCGATTCTCCACCACCATCACAGCCATCGACTGGGTAGTGATGCCCGTCATCGGCCCGACTGCGTCGAAATAATGGTTAGGGTAAAAGGTAATACCGCCACTTGCCGCCAATGCAGTAGCTGATTCGAGATCTTCAGCCCAGCCTTCGAAGACAGCGGCGCCGGCTACCGCGCCGCGCATCGGACCGCACATGCGATGCCAATCGATAGGTGGACCAGCGTGTAGCATGACCCGCTCGCCAAGATCAGGAATGGCTTCTCCCGCCAGAA
>CAUZNJ010000074.1:0-8417 GCA_963580965.1 Alphaproteobacteria bacterium
AATCACTTACATCTGTCTTACCGGTCAAGAGGTCCCAGGCGGGAATGGGAGGAAGTAGATCAGCCAGTTCTAATAGAGCGTGTGTCCTGTCGCTTTGGTGGCTGGCGACCCTACTTCAGGTGTGAGTGCAATAGGCGTGTGGTGAAGCTTTATTCAGGGGGGCGACTTTTTCTGTGTCGCCACTGCTATAACTTACCATACTCCAGTAAGAATGAAGGTTTCTGGGATCGATCCCTACGTCAACGAGACAAGCACCGGGTACGATTGAGTGGCAATGCGTCTACCGAGGCCTTTGAGACTCTCAAGCCTAAGGGAATGTGGTGGAGAACCTACCACCGCCTTCATGAGTGCGCACAGGCTGCTGAGCGGCGAGCTGATGACGGCTTTATAATGGCTGCTAGGCGGTTGTTAAAGATGGGGTGAATAGCGTCATTCAACTAATGTTGGTCATCCGGTTTGGGCTGTGGGTTAATATTAGATGTGGAAGCGGTGCATTTACTGAGCAAATTTTCACACAGTGTTCCGCCAAAAGCTTGTAGATTTGCATGTTGATGTTAACCTGAAGATGATTTACCAAGATGAAACAAAATTCCATTTAAATCGAAACTAACAGTCAATTTATGTATTATTATATAATTGATCAAGGAAAAAAAAGTAATGAAAAAAGAAATATGGAATGAATTATCTATTAGTGATCAAATAAATAAAATCTTTATAGTGACTGGACCCACTAGTGGACTTGGCAAGGAAACATTAAGAGTTCTGTCTAGAAAAAATGCCACTGTTATTATGGCAGCAAGAGATATTAAAAAAGCTGAGACAGTTAAAAATGAAATGCTTAGTCAAAACAAAAATGGTAAGATTGACATTCAAGAGCTAGATTTATCAAGCCTTGCATCAATTAATAATTTCTCCGAAGAAATCAAAAAGAAATATAAGGTCATAGATGTTCTTATTAATAATGCGGGCATTATGGCTTGCCCATATTCAAAAACAAAAGATGGCTTTGAAATACAAATGGGTACAAATCATTTAGGTCATTTTGCATTGACAGGACTTCTACTACCATTACTTCAAAAACAACCAAATTCAAGAATTGTAAATGTTTCTAGTATTGCCCATAAATCAGGGAATATAAACTTTGATGACCTGAATTGGGAGAAACGAAAATATAAAACTTGGAGCGCATACAGTGATAGCAAGCTTGCTAATTTGTATTTTACCTATGAGCTTTCCCGTAAACTCTCAGTAAAAAATGATAATTTAAAAGTACTGGCTGCGCATCCAGGTTATAGTGACACCGATCTTCAACGTTATTCAGGCTTTTTTAAAGTATTGAATAAAATTGCTGCCCAAAACTCTACAATTGGAGCCTTAGCAGGCATTCGGGCCGCAGTAGATCCAAATGCAAAATCAGATGATTATTATGGCTCCCCATCATTTGGCGAAATAAAGGGCCATCCTGTTTTGGTTAAATCAAATAAATTATCTCATAATAAAGCTAATGCAGAAACACTTTGGAGATTATCTGAAGAATTAACTGGAGTAAGTTATAATCTTTAGAATATTAAGAGATGGCAGAAGCGTAATGATAACTTTAAAACAAGCAAGCTTTACAGTAAAATAAGTATTGCAAGCATTTCAGATGATTATGAACCAAGGCAGTGTATAGATCGTTAGTTTTAATAATATTTCATTGTGGGTAGCGTTGTGGGTAGCGTTGTGGGTAGAGAATATATTATTATTTTATATTGTTTTAAAACAAGTACTTAAGTCTAGTAAATGGCGGACAGACAGGGCATTTATGTGAATAGCTTCGCAGTTCGCCCCATCTTCAGCTCTGTTGCCGAGCATCCGTTTCGTTTCCGTTCCGGCGTCTTCCCAACGCTTTTGCTTGAACGCCTGTCGCGCAGCCTAAGTTAGCTGCGCGACAGGCAATTTGCACTCTACCAGCCGCCCTCGGCGTGCCGGTCATAACGCTCGCCTGCCAGATCAAAGACCAGCAGCTTGCGCTCGGTGAAGGTTTCGAGGAACCATTGCGACAGCTCGCGACCCACACCCGACTGCCCGGTGCCACCAAATGGTGCAAGCTGATCCCAATAGTTTGAAGTTTCGTTGATATTGACGGTGCCGTGCGGCAATGCCTCGCCAACCCGCCAGGCGGTCGCCAGATCCCGGGTCCAGAGCGAAGCTATCAGGCCAAGCCCGGATTGATGCGCGATCTCGATTGCCTGCTGCGCCGAACTGATCTTGATGATCGGTGCCACGGGGCCAAAGGTTTCTTCCTGCGCGATCAGCATATCGGTGGTGACATCAGTCAGAATGGTGGCAGGGAAATAGAGCCCTTCGTTCGGGCCGAATTGCTCGATCTGCGCGCCCTTGGTGCGAGCGTCCTCGACATGCGTTCGCACGCGCTCCAGTGTCTTAGGATTGCAAAGCGGCCCCATCTCGGTATCTTCTTCTGCCGGGTTACCGATTTTCAGATCACGTACCTTGGTACGGAACTTGGCCAGAAATTCCTCATATACATCTTCGTGGACCAACAGGCGCTCAGCCGAGGTGCAGACCTGCCCAGAATAGTAGAAACACCCGTTCATCGCACCATCGACAGCGGCGTCGATATCAGCATCAGCCAAGATGATGAAGGGGCCGTCCCCCCCAAGTTCTAACAGATGCGGACGCAGCGCACATTTTTCCGCAATGGTACGCCCAGTTTTGGTCGAACCGGTAAAAAACACGCCATCCACACCCTTACTCTCGACCAGCGCCGCACCAACGTCGCCAAACCCCTGGACGACGTTTATCACGCCATCTGGCAGACCCGCTTCCTTGAACACATCGGACATCATGGCGCAACTCACGGCCGAGTATTCCGACGGCTTCCAGATCACCGTATTTCCCGCCGCCGCGATATGTGCAAGAGCGATCGACGAAATATCGGTAGGGAAGTTGTACGGTGTGATCACCGCCACAACACCAAGCGGACGGTGGTTCATCACCAGACGCTTGTTGTTTGTACGTTCTTGTGTCGAGGGGAAGGACAGCCCACGATGGCGCAGGATTTCCTCGGCCGATTTGCCCCAGGAGGGCACGGAATATTCAAAAACCTCTTCGCGCGCATCGATGATAGGCTTGCCAATCTCGGCGGTAATCATCTGGGCGATAGGTTCGGCGCGCTCAAGAAAGATCTGATGGATCTTGCGCATGATCTGCGCCCGCTCGATCACGGATAGCGCTGCCCATGCAGGTTGCGCTTCACGGGCGGCGGCGATGGCGACTTCGGCGTCGCTGGCATCACAGCGACCGACATTGTGAAGCACGGTGCCGGAATGCGGGTTGCGCACCTCAAAGGTGCCAGCCGATCCATCGACCCAGCGCCCACCAATCAGCGCTCCCTTTGTGACTTCGAGTTTAATTTTTGGATATGCGTTCATTGAAACCTCCTATGGTTTAACAGCTACTATTTTGGATTGTTTTTGTCCCGCAAAAGCAGGACGGAAATAAAAATCATAATGATCGACATGGCCACGATCAGGGTGCCGATGGCGTTGATCTCGGGGGTCAAGCCGCGCCGCATCGTCGACCAGATATACATCGGCAAGGTGTTGTCGCGCCCAGTTAGGAAGAAGGTCACCGGGATCTCGTCGAACGACAGAGTAAAGGCCAGCATACCTGCCCCAATCACCGCCGTCCGGATGTTTGGCAGGGTAACAAGAAAGAACGTCTGCAGCCCCGAAGCGCCAAGATCGACAGACGCCTCGCTGAGGCTGGCGGGCACACGTTGCAGCCGTGCGTAGACCTGCGTGACGACCACAGCCAGCAAGGCCGTGGCATGGCCGATGATTACCGTTTCAAGGCTAAGGTTGAAACCGATCGCCCGAAACAGGATTAGCATTGAGATACCGGTGATTATCCCCGGTAGTGCGATCGGCAGCAGAATTAACTTGCGAAACAACCCTTTGCCAGGAAAGTCGATCCGGTCCAGCGCTATGGCTGCTGGCACACCTATGATCAACGTCAGAACCGTAGCGCATACGGCGACATAGATGCTGTTGTAGAACGCTTCGATCAGTTGGCTGTTAGAGGCAAGCTTTTGGTACCATTCCAGCGTCAGCCCCGACATCGGCCAGGTTAGAGACCGAGACGCATTAAAGCTGTAGGCAACCAATACGGCGATCGGAAGGTAAAGAAACCCTAGGATAATTCCGATGCCGACCAGCCAGGCTAGGCGCTCGACCCAAACCAAAACCCGCTTGCGCAAGGGGGCGGTGGTTACCCAGGGTGTTTTTGTAATCTGCTCTGTCCAGGTCATGCGAACTTGCCCTGTCCAAGGCGCTCGAAGCGATCCGAGATGGTGATGATGGTCAGTACGATCATCAGCATCACCATTGCCAACGCCGAGCCAAGCGGCCAGTTCAGCGAGGCACCAAACTGCGATGCGATTACATTGGCGACCATCATCCCATCCGGTCCGCCAACTAGGAAAGGCGCAATAAAGTCGCCAAAGGACAGGCAGAATGTCATGGTGAATCCGACCACGATCCCAGGGATAGAAAGTGGCAAAGTCACTTTAAAAAAAGTACGAAAGCGCCCGACACCAAGATCGCCAGACGCTTCGGTCAGGTTGCGCGGGATTTTCTCAAGCACCGCGTAGATCGGCATCACCATAAATGGAATGAACACATAGGTCAGTGTCACGATCATTGCAGTCTGATTGTAAAGAAACACCGATGATGGCTCGGACAGGATGCCAGCAGACATCAGAAACGAATTCAAAATTCCGGTAGTTCCCAGAATGGTTTTCCAGGTGTAGGCGCGCAACAGGTATGACACCCATAAAGGTGCGACGACTGCCATATAAAGCGCCATCCTAGCGCCGGGATGTTTTACCTTGAACACCAGAAAGAAAGCATAGGGATAGGCGATCAGGGCCGCGCCCAGAGACACGAAAAATGCAATCTTCAGCGTGCGTAGGATCACATTCAGGTATTGCGGATCGGTGGCGATCTGGATGTAGTTTCCAAATTGAAAATCAGGTACGAAAGTAGGGTATTTCTGAACCCAGAAGCTGTAGACGAACAAGATGGCATAGGGCACGAACATGAACACAAATGTCCACAGAAGCGGGGGTGACAACACCAGCGCCCGCTTCAGCCTGATGGCGCGCGAGGTACTCATGGCGCCACCTCATCTGCGAGGATCATGATCTTATGTGGCGCGACCTCTATCGCAATATCCTCGCCTTCCTGAAACTGTGTCGCCAATCCTGCGGCATCCGAAATCTGCAAATCAACCAGAACCTGTCCGGACCCCAAATCGATGGCGATACGCACGCTTTGCCCGTGATACACAATCTCGGCTATCTTGCCACGCAAAACATTTTTCTCATGCCCTGAATCGCCTAGAACAAATTCGGCCTTTTCCGGGCGGAAGCCGAACAGGACCTCCTGACCAGACAAGGCAACAGCCGCCGCGGGGGCCGCGAGTTCTTGACCAAAACACCAGATCACCGGTCCGTTTGCGCCGATTGTGACGCTGGATCTGAACAAGTTCGTGAAGCCGACGAAGCCAGCAACATATCCTGTTTTCGGACTTTCATACAGCTCTTGTGGGCTGGCGTCCTGAACGATCCTGCCGTTGCGCATCACAACCACACGGTCGGACATTGTCAGCGCTTGGGTCTGATCATGGGTCACCAGGACGAACGTCAGCCCAACTTTGGTGTGAAGGTGTTTCAATTCAACCTGCATCTGTTCGCGCAAGTTCGCGTCAAGCGCTGAAAGCGGCTCATCCAAAAGCAGAACCTTCGGGCGTCGCACAATCGCCCGGGCCAGTGCTACGCGTTGGCGTTGGCCGCCCGACAGAATATGGGGCGAGGCGTCATACCGGTCCTCAAGCCCGACAAGAGCCAAAGCCTCGCGCGCCTTTTCGGCCACTTCACGTTTTGGCATGCCTGCCACGCGCAGACCGTATCCAACGTTCTTGCCCACGCTCAGATGCGGGAACAAAGCATAATCCTGAAAGACCATGTTCACCGCCCGTTTGCTGGGCGGCACGTGGGTCACATCTTTCCCGTCCAGGGAGATCTGCCCGCTTGTCGGGTCTTCGAACCCGCCGATCATCCTGAGCAAAGTCGACTTGCCGCAGCCCGACGGCCCCAGAATTGTTACAAACTCACCCTCTTCGACACTAAGCGAAATGTCGTCCACTGCCAAAACAGCGCCATAAGTCTTGGTCAAGTTCGTAGTCTCGATAATCTTGGTCACTTTTCACGCCCCGACATTTGTGATGGGTCCGCAGATTATCCGCGAACCCTAATTGCACTAAGTTCTGTAAATTACTGCGATTTCACAGCATTCCAGGCATTGGTGTAGGTGGGCAGCCGGTCTGCAAGGTTTTCCCACAAAAGCAGGCTGTTCAGGTAATCAGGATCGTCCTGATGAAGCGCTGAAAACTCCTCGGGCGTCATGAACTCGGCCGCAGCAACCGGATTGGTTGAGGAATAGCCATTGACCCGGAACACACCACCCTGGCCCTCAGCGCTGATCGCCATGTTGAGGAACTGATAGGCGCATTCCTCGTTTGGCGTGCCCGCAACGATCATGTTGCTGTCCATCCAGCCTTCGGCACCCTCTTCGGGAATGAATTCAACTACCTCGATGCCTTCTGCCGCCAAAAGCGCGGACTGATAGCCGCCCCAGGTGTTGGAGATCCAGACCTCGTCGGATTTGTACAGGTCTACCAGCTCACCGGCCGTCGCCCAGTATTTGCGTATCAGCGGGCGTTGCTCGATGAGCTTGGCCTGTGCTGCGGCAATCTGTTCGTCGGACAGATCATAGATGTTCATGTCACCGTTTAGACGGGCGGCCACATAGAGCGCGCTTTTGTCGTCCCAAAGGGAGATGCGTCCTTCGAGTGCCGGGTCCCAAAGTGCCGCAAGGGATGTCGGCGGCGTTTCGAACTTGTCGACACGATACATGAAAGGGATCGCACCCCAAGCATAAGGAACACCATAGAATTCCCCGTCCTTTTGGATACCGGGTGCCGAGGTGAACTGCTCATATAGATCGCCCCACGCGGAGATCCTCGAGATGTCGATGGCCTGAACAAATCCGGCCTCGATCAGCGCATAGGTCGAGTCAATCGAGGGTGACACGATGTCGAACACGCCACCACCAGCAGCCAGTTTGGGCGCAAAATCGTCGTTGGATCCAACATAGGTTGCCGAGACCTTACAGCCGGTTGCGGCCTCAAAAGGCTCGATAACGCTCGGGTCGGCATAGCCTTCCCATGTCAGGATGTTCAGTTCGCCCGCGCTCACGGACGATGCTATAGTTACCGCGCAAATAGCCCCAAGGCTCGCGCAGGTCAGAAACTTCAATCTTGCAATCATGATTTGGATACTCCTATGTTGATGGTTTTATTATTTGCCGCTTCTTTGGCCGGCTTTGGTTCGGCCGTTTTACGCACAATTGTTCCGATATCCACTCCAAGCGCAGACGCGGCTTTACGCTTGCTCCCGTGGATCCGGATAGATTTGTCAATCAATGCACGTTCGTATCGACGTATTTCCGTTTTCAGATCATACGTCGCTGAGGCAGGGCCAATGCTTGGCGGTGCCCCGTCAATTCCCTGAATGTCAATTGGAGACAACAAATCCTCCAATAACTCTACGAGGTCTTCGGTTTCTTCTGTAAAAATTGTCAACTTTTGAACGATATTCAGCAGCTCGCGAATGTTGCCGGGATAGCTGTAATCAGCCAAGGTGTCGCGCATCCGGCGCGACACCAACACGGGCGCCTGCCGCCGCTGGTTGATGGTTTGCAAAAATCGGTTGATCAGATGGTCGATCAGTGTAGGCATTTCGCGCAACGGTGGCACGCGAAGGGGAATGACCGCCAGGCGATAATAAAGATCAGCTCGAAAACGACCGTCACCAACCAACTGTCGCAGGTCGCGGTTTGTCGCCGCAATCACCCGTACATTGGCGACGCGTTGCAAGCCACCGGCGGCCCGTGTCACCAGCCCATCCTCGAGAAACCGCAACAACAACGCCTGTGCGCTTAGCGGGACTTCCGCGACCTCGTCGAGAAACAGTGTGCCGCCTTCGGATTGTTCGATCAGGCCCTGCTGTATTCCACCGGCCTGCGGACCAGTATCGCCAAACAGTGCCTTGGCAAAAAGCGCGTCGGACGACGAGGCGCAATTCACCACAACGAAGGGCGCGTCCGCGTCTGCAACAGTGCTGTGCAGGAATTTGGCAATCTCGGACTTACCGACCCCGGATTCACCCGTGATCAGGATCCGTGCGCCCTGCAGCATGGCCCGTTCACCGCGCACCAGCAGCCTGTTCAGGTCCGGCGCCAGTCGGCGCTGGGTGACAAAGTCGGGCCGGGTCCGGTTTTCGGCAAGGAACC
>CAUZNJ010000075.1:0-8394 GCA_963580965.1 Alphaproteobacteria bacterium
CATAGGCAAAATCGACTGGTGTAGCCATAGCTGGCAGGTTGATCAGGTCACCCTTCGGGGTAAAACAAAAAACCTGATCCTGAAACATGGCAAGTTTTGTATGTTCGAGAAACTCTTCTGGACCAGCGGCGTGCTCCAGAATATCAAGAAGTTCTCGCAGCCAAAGGTACTTGCGGCCGTCGGTTTTGTCAGCTCCCTGCTTGAATTGCCAGTGCGCGGCTACCCCGTTGTCGGCGATTTCATGAAAGTCCCGTGTGCGAATCTGGATTTCAATGCGGTGGCGCTCTGGTCCGATGACGCCGGTATGGATGGAGCGATAGCCATTTGGCTTGGGCGTACTGATATAGTCCTTAAAGCGCCCCGGAACGACCGGGTAAGCGTTATGGATAATTCCAAGAGCCCGATAACAATCCTCCACCGAATTAACGACGATACGGAAGGCAATAATGTCAGAAAGTTGTTCGAATCCGATATTCTTCCGTTGCATCTTATTCCAGATGGAATATGGCGTCTTTTCCCGCCCCGCAATATCGGCCCTAACGCTGCCCGTCTTCAGTGCTTGCACAAGCGCCTCGATGACCCGACTGACAACGTTGCCATCCTGGCTACGCAGAAAATTTAGGCGCTTAACAATAGAGTCGCGAGCTTCGGAGTTAAGCTGAGAGAAGGCTGTTTCCTCCAACTCATTCTGCATCTCGTGCATGCCAATCCGTTCCGCCAACGGGGCATAAATTTCCATCGTCTCAAGAGCAATTGCCCTACGTTTGGCTTCACTAGACATATGGTGCAGGGTGCGCATGTTATGTAAACGATCTGCCAGCTTTACGATGAGGACACGGATATCCTCCGACATGGCAAGCACCAGCTTGCGAAAATTCTCAGCTTGCCGGTTTTTCTCGGAAAGAATTTCTATTCGGCTAAGCTTGGTAACCCCATCCACCAGCCGCATAACCTCGTCACCGAACAGATCACGAATTTCATCCAGCGTCGCCGTTGTATCCTCGACGGTATCGTGCAGCAGCGCCGTAATAATCGACGCCGAGTCCAGCCGATAGCGCGTGAGGATGCCGGCTACTTCCAGGGGGTGGGAAAAATATGGATCACCCGATGCCCGCAGCTGCGAACCATGGGCCTTCATGGCGAAAACGTAAGCCCGGTTCAGGGCCTGCTCATTAGCATCAGGATCATATGCTCGGACTCGTTCGACAAGTTCGAACTGCCGGATCATGCCGTCCGACCGCAACACCCGCGCCATTGCACGAGGGGCCAGATCAGGCAAATTTGAAGGAGGCGCGACAGCGAGGGCAGGGCTTTCGCCGGCCAGCTGTCGTTACCAGCCCCTTTAGACGCCATGCCCCCCGTCATAATTACCTTCATCGTCGGGCTCCGTCGTCCCGGCCGGGGCGGCGCCGCTATCGAGGTTCTGCTGAAAGGCTAGCAAATCCATCTCATCTTCTTCAGGCTCGTCGAATTCGACGAGCCGCTGCAAGCCCTTGATCAAGTTTTCCTCGAGCGCAACAATGTCGATTGTCTCTTCTGCAATCTCGCGCAATGAGACGACGGGATTACGGTCATTATCACGTTCAACGGTCAGCGGCATGCCGGAAGAAATATCGCGCGCACGCTGCGCTGCCATCATGACAAGATTGAAGCGATTGGGAATCTTTTCAATGCAATCCTCAACGGTAACCCGGGCCATAAGGCATTCTCCAAATAATCATACTCTATTGACGGAATATATAGACCGTGCAGCCAGCCTGGCAAGGCTGGCTGACAAAGGTTTCTGCCAAAGGTTAATGCCGAGCTGTGCAAAAATAATCTTTAGGGGGCTTTGATTTGCACATCTTCATATCAGCCACGCTCAGGCCCGAGCATTCTAACATATTGCTCGGGCGATAAATCAGTGATCATTTCCTCGACCGTACGACCTAGACTAGGATGCCGCCACCCCGGCGCCACCTGCGCCAGGGGCATAAGAACGAAGGCCCGCTCGTGCAACCGAGGATGTGGCAATATAGGACCGCCGTTGCGGTTCATCACCCTATCGCCAAAAGCCAATAAATCGAGGTCAAGGGTTCGAGCCGCATTGAGAGTCCCTCGAACACGGGAGAAACGCGCCTCAATTCTATGCAAAATAGCTAAAAGAACAGCGGGATCTGGCAACGAGCTCAGGCTAACCACACCATTGATAAACCAAGGTTGATCAGACGCCGGAACTGGCGCGCTTTCAAACCAGAAAGATCGATTAAGAATCGTCAAGCCTGCAGCCGCCAGCGCATCGATGGCTGCCTCGCAGACGGCATGCGGCGACATATAGGGCGGAAACGGTAGATTTGATCCCACCCCAACCAGAACCGGAGGTATCATCATAGTTCGCTCTTGTAGCTATTAGTTACTGTGCCTAAAAATAATATTCTAAAATCTAATCTGAATTCTCATGGGTATTGCGTCATTTATTTTTGTCGTCAAAAATTCTCAGTAGCCGTATTCAAGTTATTTTAGCTGAAGTAATTAACTATAAATATTTGAAAATAAGGAATTAATTAAAATGACCTTCTATCCTGAGGAGAAAATAGCCCTGTTCATTGACGGTTCAAATTTATACGCCGCGGCCAAGTCGCTTGCATTCGACATTGATTACAAGCGACTTCTTCAAATGTTCGCAAGGAAATCCCGCCTTGTGCGCGCCTACTACTATACGGCGCTGATGGAAGACCAGGAGTACTCACCTCTCCGGCCCCTAGTCGATTGGCTAGATTACAATGGCTATACCATGGTGACCAAACCGACCAAGGAATTCACCGATCCCTCTGGTCGGCGCAAAATTAAGGGCAATATGGACATCGAGCTTGCTATCGACGTTCTAGAAATGGCCGAACATATCGACCATGCGGTAATATTTTCTGGTGACGGCGATTTCCGCCGCGTCGTTGAAGCCACCCAACGCAAGGGCGCTCGCGTCACGGTGGTTAGTACCATGCGTTCCCAACCGTCGATGATAGCGGACGAATTGCGACGTCAAGCCGATAATTTTATGGACCTACAAGACCTGCGACCTCAGATAGAACGCCAACCCCGACAGGCTGATATCAGTGATGTGAATGAAGACGATGGTGACGATGGTATAGACGACGATTATCCAGACCCCAAAAATAACTACTAGATAGCTTGACGGGGGTAAGCCGTGCCAAAACCGATGCCATCACTGCCTGGACATAACTGTCCACGTTGTCCACGTCTCGAAGCCTTTCGAAAGAGTAACAGGGCCAACTTTACAGATTGGCACAACGCGCCTGTTCCATCATTCGGCGATAGGCAGGGGAAACTTCTGATCGTCGGGTTGGCACCCGGATTGCGCGGCGCCAACCGAACGGGCCGACCCTTCACCGGCGACCATGCCGGCGATTTGCTCTACGATACCCTTGAAACATTTCACTTCCTCATCGGCCACTACGACCGTCGGCCGGACGATGGAATACAATTGACTGGCGCGCGCATTACCAATGCCGTGCGCTGCGTGCCACCTAAAAATAAACCGGTAGGCGCCGAAATTTTGGCCTGTATGCCTTTCCTTACCACTGAGATTAGTACCTTGCCGCGTCTAGAGATCATTCTCGCCCTGGGCACAGTCGCCCACGGCGCCGTTCTGGCATCGCTTGGTCTGCCTAAAAGAAGCGCCGCATTCAGCCATGGCGCAGTACACCCCCTGCCCGGCGGAAGGAAGCTGGTCGACAGCTATCATTGCTCACGCTACAACACGAATACAGGGCGGCTTACTAAGACTATGTTCAACGATGTATTCGCGCAAATTCGCCAATTTCTTGATAGCTAAATTTAGCCGTCGCCCCGCTAGATACTTGCTGCTATATCGGGCCCCTCATCTACTTTCCTAAACACCGCAGCAACGAGCGGAGAATGTCCTTGGATATCGTTTGTCTGGACTTGGAAGGCGTCCTTGTCCCCGAAATTTGGATTAATGTCGCAGACCGCACCGGCATTCCTGACCTTCGTCTAACGACAAAGGACATCGCCGACTACAATGAACTTATGGCGCATCGCCTCGACATTCTCGAGCGCGAGGGGATTGGGCTTGCAGATATCCAAAACGTCATTGCCGAACTTACGCCGATGGACGGCGCAAACGCATTTCTCGACCGGCTACGCGGCCGCTTCCAGGTGGTGATCTTATCGGACACATTTTACGAGTTTGCCCAGCCACTAATGCGCCTTCTCGACTGGCCAACTCTGTTTTGTCATCGCATACACACGGACAAGAGAGGGCGCATTTCCGGCTATACTTTGCGCATGCCTAACCATAAGAAGGCAGCGGTTGACGCATTTAAGCGCCTGAATTTTAGCGTATTGGCTGCCGGCGATTCATACAATGATACAGCCATGCTGGGCGCGGCCGACACCGGCATTCTCTTCCGCCCGCCAGCGAATGTCATCCGCGAGTTTCCAGAATTCACAGTCGTAACTGAATATAATGCCCTATTCGACACGTTTGATCGTGCCCGCGCCGGCGACTGAACACCAAGCGTTCACCAATGTTTTACAAATTAACCTTTTTCTCGCATCAGTCGGGCCTTCTGCCGTTGCCAATCGCGGCTCTTAGTATCCTGGCGCTTGTCGTGCTGCTGTTTACCGCGCGCAAGGCCAAGTTCTACCTTGGCCAGGCCACGCTCATTAAAATAGATTGCCAGCGGCACCAATGTCATACCCTCGCGCTGAATAGCGCCCGTAAGGCGGCCAATTTCCCGCTTATGCAACAATAATTTACGTGGCCGGCGTGGCTCATGATTCTGACGGTTGCCGGCGGCATATTCGGGAATATGGGCATTAACGAGAACGAGAGCCATGCCGTCGGGAGCCGCGTATGACTCGTTAATGCTTGATCGCCCCGATCGCAGCGACTTTACCTCCGTACCGGTCAAGACAATTCCAGCCTCGAAAACTTCATCAATGAAGTAGTCGTGACGTGCTCTGCGGTTCTGCGCCGCGATAAGGCCCTTTGGACCGCCCTTGCGCGCCATTCCTAATAGCTATTCCGCAGCCCGGTCAACGAGAAGGCCGAGCCCCGCCATAGCATCGCGTACCTGCATCTGGGCCCGTTCAGAAATTTCACACAGGGGCAGACGCAATTCGGTGCCACAGCGGCCCAAAAGACTGAGGCCATACTTAGCCGGCCCCGGACTCGCCTCGCAGAACATGGCGCTATGCAACGCAAGCAGGCGCTCTTGCAGGTTTTGCGCTGTCGCCAAATCGCCATTAGCCCAGGCTCGTTGCATATCAGCGCACAGGCGGGGCACAACGTTAGCTGACACCGAGATACAGCCAACACCTCCCGCCGCGTTAAAGGGGATCGCCGTCGCGTCCTCGCCCGACAGCTGGCAGAAGTCCGGCTCAGTCACCAGCCGGGTCTTGATAGGGCGTTCGAGGTCACCGGTAGCATCCTTAATGCCGATGATGCGCTCAAGCCTGGCGAGACGGGCGACCGTATCGACGGATAAATCCGTCACCGTCCGGCCCGGAACATTGTACATCAAGATTGGCAGGCCGATGGCATCGTGGATGGCCTTGAAGTGGCGGAAGAGGCCTTCCTGACTAGGCTTGTTATAGGGCGGAACGACGACCATTACAGCGTCGGCTCCGGACTTTTCAGCATGTTTTGCATGATGAATGCAAACGGCTGTCGAAGACGAACCAGCGCCAACGATCACCGGAACCCGCCCTGCTGCAACTTCAATACAAATGTCGGCAGCGCGGGCATGCTCGGCATCAGTCATCGTTGCCGACTCACCGGTTGTGCCGCAAGGCACGAGCCCATTGGTGCCTTCGGAAATCTGCCAATCGACGACCGCCTGAAACGCCTTTTCATCGATTGTGCCGCCGGCCATGGGCGTGACGAGAGCAACAAGAGACCCACTGAACATGCTATTCTCCACACATAGGATTTGGCTACCCAACCTTACCTAAACAATACTCCGATCACGGCATGACCGGCAAGCGGCGCGCCTGACTGACCCGCATGAATACCCTATCCAACCGCTCACTCGCCATGCTGGAGGCTAACTTTATACACGCAGTACTCGGTAGCATGTTTGAGGCGGTACTTTTCACCGGCACTATAAAATATTCAAATAGAATCACGACAGCCAGCCCACCTGAGCCCGGTAAGAAAATTTCAGATAGAGGCTTTGATAGCCATTGGTACGTATGAGGATCTATCAATCCAGGACTATCGCAACAAAGCGCCACCAAATATCTTTTCCTCACGCACCTATAAGCCCCATAAATCGCATGCAGATGCCTCTAATAAGTCCCAAATGTTTTTGGATGTTTCTCAAATCGGGAAATCCCATTTCCCGCACACCCGGCAATCCTCCGGTCAATTTCTGGGCACCGCTTAACTTATTGCCTCCCCTAAGAGGTGCACTAGACTCCTCTGAGCCCTATTGTTATGCGAAGAAGGTGATCAATGGATAAGCTCAAAAATCATATTTCCGCTAAGCGCGTCCGTAAGAATGCCTTTGACTTCAGTCCTGCCGGAATAATCGCAACGTGGTTCGGCTGCGGATTCCTGCCTCTTGCTCCCGGAACGTGGGGTTCGGTTGCTGCCCTGCCCGTCGCTTGGGTAATCGCCATTACAGCTGGCCCTCTCGGTTTGGTGACCGGGGTCGTGGTCGTCTTTCTTGTCGGAATATGGGCCGTGAACGCCCTCCTTAAACGTAGCGGGGAGGACGACCCAGGCTCCATTGTCATCGATGAAGTCGCCGGCCAATGGCTAACGCTTATCGCTGTCGCTCCAGGGGTAATGTCCTATGGCATCGGCTTTATCTATTTTCGTCTATTCGATATTTTCAAGCCATGGCCGATTTCCTGGGCCGACCGCAAACTGAAGGGTGCATTTGGCGTCATGGCAGATGATATTCTAGCCGGCACCTTCGCCGCGGGGGCAACATGCCTGACTCTCGCCGGACTTAATGCCATAGGAGTAGCATGAGCCTATTTCCCAAAGACCTAGAACGCGAAGCCATGGCGCTATTGCAGGTGTGCCGCAAACACGGTCTGACGGTTGCCACGGCAGAATCATGCACTGGCGGGCTAGTCGCTGGATGCCTGACGGCAATCGCCGGATCTTCGGATGTGATTGATCGTGGTTTTGTCTCCTACACAAACGAAGCTAAACAAGAGATGCTCGGCGTGCCGGTGCAACTCTTGGAAAGCCACGGGGCTGTCAGTGAGCAGGTTGCCCGCGCCATGGCCGTTGGCGCCGTGGACCGTGCCCAAACCGACGTCGCCGTTGCCGTCACCGGTATCGCCGGACCCGGAGGCGCGACGCCAAATAAGCCGGTAGGGCTTGTTTACTTTGCCGCAGCACGATGCTGCGGGGAAACGATCAGCGAATACCATGTGCTGCCGGGTGACAGGACGGACGTGCGTGTTGCCTCGGTAAGAATTGCGATCAGCTTGCTCCGACGGATCGCCGATCAGTCGTAAAGATCGTCCGCCCGCAATTCAAACGCGGTAACCATGCGCCCTACTGCCTGGTTAAAAACCGGAACAATCATCTTTTGCAGCAAACGGGAGCGAAACTCAAAGTCGACGTAAAAATCAATCTCGCAGGTGCTTTCTCCCACAGGTCGAAATATCCAGTAATTCTTAAGATATTTGAAAGGCCCATCGGAATACTCAACATCAATACGATCAGGCCGGCTAAGGGTCACCACCGATGAAAAGCGCTCCCTAAATACTTTATAGCCGATCACCATATCGGCAAGAACCCGCGTATCCTCGTATTGACGAATGCGCACGCCAACGCACCATGGCAAGAATTCAGGATACCGTTTAACGTCGGCAACAAGATCAAAAAGTCTTTCCGCCGCGTGGGGGAGAACGCGTTTTTCTGCGTGAGTCGGCATGATACCTGGATCAGACGCCAGCGGCGCGGCGCGCCGCGCGCAAGCGCTCAAAATCCTTATCCGCATGATGGGAAGATCGGGTCAGCGGCGATGCCGATACCAAAAGAAATCCTTTCGACAAAGCGATTCTGCTATATTCCTCAAATTCATCGGGCGTAACGAAACGGTCTACAGCAGCGTGACGAGTCGTCGGCGCTAGATACTGTCCAATGGTGAGAAAATCGACATCGGCCGACCGCAGGTCGTCCATGACCTGCAGAATTTCGCCACGCTCTTCTCCTAGGCCGACCATGATGCCGGATTTGGTAAACGTTTTCGGCTCCAGTCGCTTAGCCTCGTCGAGAATCCGCAGGGAATGAAAATAGCGCGCCCCCGGGCGAATGGTGGGATAGAGCCGAGGCACGGTTTCTAGATTATGGTTGAAGACATCGGGTCGGGCCGCAATCACCGCCTCCAATGCACCATCCTTGCC
>CAUZNJ010000076.1:0-8260 GCA_963580965.1 Alphaproteobacteria bacterium
TAAAGTAGTCTGCCCCTTGGGCCTCAACCCTAGGAACAACTGCTGCGGCCATCCACAGGAATATATCGCGCATTTTCCTCGGGCGTTATCCTCTACGTAATTGGGGACAATTATATAGCCCTAGAGCTTGAGATTTTATGTCACGACGGGTGGTGGGAGGTAGGTCGAAAATGCTTAACCTTTGCTTCATCACCGTTGCGGTTGGAAGCGTTAGCTACCAAACGACCCAACAGTCGTAGTATGTCATTCCGCCTTTAACGCGGGAACCAGTAGCACGATGGTGAGGCTAGATCCTTGCAAAACTACGTGGGCAATCTTGGGTGTGTCATGCGCGGCTAGGCCTGACATTGCACGGTAAATTGGCATATTGTATACCACAATCAGCGGGATGCTGGAGCGCCAGAACACATAGGAACGTGTAGCTCTCGTTGAAAAGAGCATCAAAGATTCCGGCTAGGCGCGGCGCAGAACATTTGCGCGATAAGGGAGAGGGACATGAAAGACATGGCAACGCAATCTGATCAGGATGAGGCTCTGACGGATGGGTTTCACCTACTCATCGACGCGCTGAAGCTTAATGATGTCAAAACGATTTACAACGTCCCGGGCATCCCAATAACAGACCTTGGCCGCTACATGCAGGCCGCCGGCCTGCGGGTACTGTCGTTCCGGCATGAGCAGAACGCCGGTTATGCGGCGGCTATAGCCGGCTATTTGACGAAAAGGCCAGGCGTTTGCATGACAGTTTCAGCGCCGGGCTTCCTGAACGGGCTGACCGCGTTGGCCCACGCCACTACCAATTGCTTTCCGATGATCCTGATCAGCGGCTCGTCTGAGCGTGAAATCGTTGATCTGCAGCAGGGCGATTACGAAGAAATGGACCAGTTGGCCATTGCTAAGCCGCTATGCAAGGCGGCTTTCCGGATCCTGCATGCGGCGGATATCGGCATCGGGGTAGCTCGCGCAATCCGCGCTGCGGTGTCGGGACGTCCCGGCGGCGTCTATTTGGACATCCCTGCGAAGCTTTTGGGTCAGGTGATGGGTGTCACTGCGGGGGTGAAGTCCCTGGTCAAGGTCATCGACCCGGCGCCGGAGCAAATTCCTGCACCGGGGGCTATTTCTCGCGCCCTGGACTTACTGAAGGCAGCAAAGAAGCCACTCATCATCCTTGGTAAGGGCGCCGCGTACGCCCAGGCCGATGATGACATCCGCATCCTGGTGGAAAAAAGTGGTATTCCGTACCTCCCGATGAGCATGGCTAAGGGGCTGTTGCCTGACAACCATCCGCAATCAGCCGGTGCGGCGCGGTCGCTAGTCCTGCAACAGTCGGATACGGTTGTGCTGATTGGCGCGCGGCTTAACTGGTTGTTGTCGCATGGCAAAGGTAAGACCTGGGGCAGCTCGCCAAAGAAATTTATTCATATCGATATTGAGCCGCGTGAGATGGACAGCAACGTCGAGATTGCTGCTCCGGTGGTCGGCGATATTGGCTCCTGTGTTCGCGCCTTGCTTGATGGTATGGATGCGAAATGGGCGTCGCCACCGGCGGCGTGGACCGACGAAGTGCGGGCTAAAGTCGAATCCAATGTCGCCCGCATGGCGCCGCGGCTGCAGAACAACAACGTCCCTATGGATTATCAAGGCGCGCTTGGCGTTCTTCGCACCATTATCAAGGAGCGGCCTGACGCGATCCTTGTCAACGAAGGGGCTAACACGCTGGATTTCGCCCGCAGTATTATTGATATGTATCAGCCGCGTAAGCGGCTAGACGTAGGCACTTGGGGCGTTATGGGGGTTGGCATGGGGAGTGCCATCGCCGCCGCTGTAGAAACAGGCAAGCCAGTGCTGGCCGTTGAAGGCGACAGCGCTTTCGGCTTCTCGGGCATGGAGATAGAGACGATCTGTCGTTACAATCTGCCGGTCTGCGTGGTGGTATTCAATAATGGCGGCATTTATCGCGGTACCGATACCAATCTTTCGGGCGGGGCGGACGTGGCGACGACCGTTTTCGTCAAAAATGCACGCTACGACAAGATGATGGAGGCCTTTGGCGGCGTCGGAGTGCACGCGACCTCGCCGGCCGATTTGAGCCGAGCCGTGAATGAGGCAATGGATTCCGGAAAACCGACTCTGGTGAATGCCGTCATTGACGAAGCCGCTGGTACCGAGAGTGGGCGGATCGGGAGTCTCAATCCGCAAAGCGTTGTGGCAAAGAAATAGGCGAGGCAAAAAAAATGGCAAAAGCTCTGGATGGCGTGAAGATTCTGGATATGACTCATGTCCAGTCGGGACCGACTTGCTCGCAGCTTCTGGCGTGGTTCGGCGCTGACGTGATTAAGGTGGAGCGACCGGGCGTCGGCGACGCAACGCGCGGCCAGCTGCGCGATATTCCGGGCGTGGATAGCCTGTACTTCACAATGCTGAACCACAACAAGCGCAGTATAACGATTAATCCCAAGACCGAAAAAGGGAAGCAGATTTTTACGCGGCTTCTCGAAGAGTGCGACGTCATGCTGGAAAACTTCGCACCTGGTGCGATCGACCGTATGGGATTCCCGTGGGAGAAGATTCAGGAAATTAATCCGCGGCTTATCTACGCTTCAATAAATGGTTTTGGAGCGGGGCCTTACGAGGACTGTAAGGTTTATGAGAACGTCGCCCAGTGTACCGGTGGTGCTGCCTCCACTACGGGCTTCCTAGACGGCCCGCCGACGGTAACCGGAGCACAGATTGGCGATTCGGGCACCGGGCTTCATCTGGCCCTTGGTATTGTAACGGCGTTGTACCAACGGGAGCAGTCGGGCAAGGGCCAGCGTGTCGAGTGTTCGATGCAGGATGGCGTGCTTAACCTGTGCCGGGTCAAACTGCGCGACCAACAGCGGCTAGAGAAAGGCCCGCTGTCGGAATACAGTCAGGATGGCCAGGGGATTCCCTTCGGCGACGCGGTGCCGCGCGCTGGCAACGATTCTGGCGGCGGCCAGCCCGGCTGGATCCTGAAATGCAAGGGCTGGGAGAGCGATCCCAACGCCTATGTGTACTTTATTACCCAGGCGGCCGTTTGGGGAAATATTTGTGACCTGATAGGCGCGCCAGGGTGGAAGGAAGATCCCGATTATGCCAAGCCGCTAGCACGGCTTAACAAGATTCCACAGATTTTTGACCGGATTGAGGAATGGACCAAGACCTTAGATAAGTTCGCGGTAATGCAGGCCTGCAACCCGCTGAATATCCCCTGTGGGCCAATCTTGTCGATGAAGGAGCTAGCTGAACAACCTTCCCTGCGCGAAACCGGTACCATCGTTGAGGTCGATCACCCGGCTCGTGGAAAATATTTGACAGTCGGTTGTCCTATCAAACTTTCGGCCTCTCCGGTGGAGGTAAAGCGCTCGCCGCTGTTAGGCGAACATACCGATGAAATTCTGCGTGATGTTATCGGGCTGAGTGATGAAGGTATTGCTGCAGCTAAGGCTGAGGGCGCGGTCTGATCCGTTGCCCAATTTGAGATAATCATTATGAAATATCACGCAAAAGTAGACATTGGGGGATCCGGGACTGATATTTAAGTTTGACCCAAAGCGGACCATAGTGCTCGAGAGACTCGGTTATCTGCGGCACCTAGACTTCCAGCAGTAACGTATTTCTGGGAACAAAATCGCCAGGGTTCGCCATGGTGTTATAGGCTCGGAACCGGCCGGAGCGCTAATTTCGCCGTGCGCCCAGCTTTTGATAAAGGGCCTTGGGATTGCCCCCCTCATCTATTGGGCTAGATGCTTTAACGCGCTCTTTGGCGGTGTTGCTTTTTGTGGGTTCTTATTTGAATGGGCAGTGGGTGAGGTATGCGCACGGAAAGCGGACCAACTTGATCGTATATACAGGTATTATCCGTATGTATTTCCCTCTCCCGTCCTATCGTTTCATGACAATTTAAAAATGTGGGTTCGTGTTGAGGCGTTGCAATGAAGCGCTGGGAGTTGCTCGATACGGCTGTTGTTCCCGGAGGCGGCGGCCAGATGCGGCTGCTGCGCCGCGATACTGAGTTCGTCATTAAGGTTGGCCAACACGAGCTAATGAACAGCCGGGTCAACGACTCGGAAATTGCCCTCGCGGAACTGGCCTGCGCGCGCATGAGGGGCCGGCCCCGACCCCGCGTGCTGATAGGTGGGCTGGGCATGGGCTTCACGTTGCGCGCCGTTCTCGGTGTGCTTAGCGCCGATGCCGAAGTGGTAGTTGCCGAAATGGTACCGTCCGTGGTCGCCTGGAACCGCGGGCCGATGGCCGACGTCGCGGGCTCCAGCTTGAGCGATCCACGGGTAAATATCCGCGAGGTCGATGTCAGTCGCCTGATCTTTGGTGAGCGGTCGGCTTATGATGCCATCCTGCTTGACGTCGATAACGGACCTGAAGGCATCACGCGGGACAGTAATAACCGGCTCTACGACCTTGGCGGGCTGGGCGCTGCCTACGATGCTCTGCGGTCCGGAGGGGTCTTGGCCGTTTGGTCTGCCGGCCCGGATAGGTCTTTCGCGCAGCGGCTTTACAAGACTGGTTACGCTGTCGAGGAAGTCGTCGTTCGCGTCAAAGGTAGAGGCGGAGGCGCCCGCCATACGATCTGGCTGGCGACCCGAGATGCCTAGGCGCACCGTCTAGGCAAGGAGTTCAGTCTTTCTCGATAGCTAGGAGCACGCCAATGTTGCGATTACCACGAGTGCTTTCGAGGTTGACGATAATTTGTACAACTTTATCCGATTGTCCGGCTGGCTTATGGGTGCTGAGGTCATAGAATTTTTTTTTCTGACTTCGGCGGCGGGGAGCGGGGCTGTAATGCTGCCGTGGTAGTAATGGGTTCCCATCAAGTGGCTATATCCGGTGATTCACTATCGGTCACGCGGCGGTGGAAATGGGGGGCCCTGGGTGATGTTGCTGACTTTCGATGCGGGAACGTAGACGAAGCCATCGAACAGGCGGCGCTGGGTGCGATAGGCGACGACCTCCTTGGCGACCCAAGCACCATTCTCGCAGATCACCTTGGCGCTGACGGGAATGATGCCGGACGGATTCATCAGCCTTACGTCCGCATTGCTATCGCTGACCGGACGGGTATTGCGTTGCTGCACTGTGCCCTTGATGCGCGCCGCGACGGCGTTGCACATGGCGCCTGTCAGGGGTAGGGCGCGGTGGACGTTGTCCAAAGAGACGGCACGCGCAGTCAAGTCACCGTCACCGCCTTTGATCTCGGCGCCTGACAGGGTTACCGCGTCCATCGGCGGGGCGACGAAGCCGACTTTGGGCGATGTTAGGGATTTGGGAATACCCATCAATGTAGCGCCGGCCTGGCGAATGGCTTGCAGGCGGGCCATGAGGGACTTGTCTTTATCCAACGCAATCGGGCTTTCGTTGCCGTGCAGGCCGATGGCCGCGGCCTCGACAACGACTAATGCGGTAGCGGCGTCGATTAGTGTTGCCTGGATGGTGCCGATGCCGGGTACGTTGAGCACATCAACCGGGTTCCCGGTAGGGAGAAGCTTGCCGGTATTGGCACCGCCTGGCATCTGGAAGGCGAGGTGTACCGGGGCGCCGACGCCGGTCACGCCCTTTAACTCGAAGTTGCCATCGACGGCGGCCTGGCCGTCATCCATGGGAAAGCGCGAATGAATGATTTTGCCCGTATTGGTGTTGTGGATGCGCACTAGGGCATCGTCACCAGCTATAGTGAGGAGGCCCTCGTCGACGGCGAAGGGCCCCATGGCTGATGACATATTACCGCAGTTGGTGTCGTAACCAACGGACGCTGTCTTCACGCCAATTTGGGCAAAGGTGTAGTCTATATCTGCGTCGGGCCGCGTCGACGGGCCGATGATGCATACCTTCGATAAGGATGAAATTCCGCCTCCCATGCCGTTGAGCTGGCGGGCATAGCCGTCTGGACTGCCCATAGCAGCGAGGAAGATGGCGTCCCACTGGGAGTGGTCTTTAGGTAGGTCGCGAGCGTGGAAAACGATGGCATTGCTGGTGCCGCCGCGCATGAAGGTGGCGGGGATGCGGAACTGGCGCATAGATATCTCCTGCCTAGAGCGCAATCAGCGCCGAGAAGTTAAATAGCATCGGGGCGCTGGAACAAGGGAATTAACTTACATCCTAACGGATGTCTGGCTTCGCTTGAACTATCATTGCAGGGTCATGCGCCGATTCCCGGGTGTGAGGCAGTTGCGATCTAGAAATGGATACAATGGATTCCAAGGGCGGTAAAAAGGCGACGTAGCCGCTACTAATTCTGTGGTGGAAGCGCAGCCATGCGGAGGACGTCCACGGCGATGTTCTGGCGGTGTGGAAAAAATACGCTAACAATGTCATTGGTGGAGGGGTCGACTGCGGCCACTACGTCAACGAGGAAGTTCCGGGTGAAACTCTCGAGTGGTTCATGAAGTTCTTTCAAGGGTGAGGGTATTCCTGACTGCAGTTGGGAAGATCGAGGGGATGCTTCGACTGGGTGGGGAGCGACGGGAAGATGGGGCGTCAGGACGGGTTGGAACCCTGCCCGTGCGACGCCAGATAAGTTTTGTGTCCCTGTACCCTTGTCCCCATACCCGAGGAAAAAAATGAGAAACGACAACCTGGGAGTGATGAGAGATGCTTGAAACCTCGCGCGGCACCCGTGGCATGGTGGTAGCGCCGCATCATCTGGCTGCGCAAGCTGGATTGCGCGTACTGCGCGATGGTGGCAACGCGGTTGAGGCGATGGTGGCGGCGGCGGCAACTATTGCCGTCGTCTATCCGCATATGAACGGCCTTGGCGGCGATTGTTTTTGGCTGATTCATGATGGTGGAAAAGTGCCGGTAGCTATTGACGCCTGCGGTGCGGCGGCGCGGTTGGCGGATATGGCTTTTTATAAGAGCTCTGGGTTGGGCACGATACCATCACGCGGGCCGTTGGCAGCATTGACCGTCGCCGGTGCGGTTTCTGGCTGGTCTGCGGCGCTGGATGCCGCCGCCGTGTGGGGGCCGGCCCTGCCTCTGGAGCGGTTATTTGAGGATGCAGTGTATTATGCCCGGCACGGCATGGCTGTTACCCGCGCCCAGGCAAATGATACTGTCGCCAAGGAGGGTGAGATGGGGGGTTCGCCGGGGTTCGCAGAACACTTTCTGCCGGGGGGGTCCGCCCCCCTGGAAGGCAATGTGTTTAGCCAGCCAGCGATGGCGGAAACGTTGGAGCGGTTGGCCCGCGATGGGCTTGATGGTTTTTATCGAGGCGCACTTGGGGCCGATATCGCCGCAGATCTTGAAGCCGCAGGAAGCCCCTTGCGCTGGGATGACCTGGAGGACCATCGAGCCCGCGTCGTTACGCCGTTGTCGCTGCGGGTTAAACACGGCACGTTGTTTAATATGCCGCCGCCAACCCAGGGGGTCGCTTCGCTGATCATTCTTGGTTTGTATGAGCGGCTGGGGGCGCCAGCACCTGATACTTTCGCTTTTGTTCATGCGCTGGTCGAGGCGAGCAAGCAGGCTTTTCAGGTTCGTGATTGTGAAGTTACCGATCCGGCATTCACTTCGGTGGATCCGGCGCGCTACCTGGACGCGGCGCGCCTTGACCGGCTGGCGGCAGCGGTGGACCGCAAACGGGCAATGGCCTTTGGTGGAGAAAAGCCCGGCGGCGACACGGTCTGGCTCGGTGCCATCGATGGCGAGGGGCGCGCCGTCAGCTTTATCCAGAGTCTATATTGGGAATTCGGTTCCGGGGTTGTGTTACCACAAACCGGGATTACCTGGCAGAATCGTGGTACCAGTTTTTCACTTGATGCAGTGGCGGTGAACCCGCTGATGCCGGGCCGGCGACCATTTCATACTATTCAGCCGGCGCTGGCCATGCTCTCCGGCGGACGAATCATGCCTTACGGAACCATGGGAGGCGAGGGCCAGCCGCAGACCCAGGCGATGATTTATGCTCGCTACGTTGTTCATGGCATGGGGTTGCAGGCGGCAGTGACGGCGCCGCGCTGGCTATTGGGGCGCACCTGGGGGGCAGAAACGACGAACTTGCGCATTGAGAACCGTTTCGATGATGAGGTCA
Organism: Alphaproteobacteria bacterium; assembly: GCA_963580965.1. Lineage (GTDB taxonomy): Bacteria > Pseudomonadota > Alphaproteobacteria > Rhodospirillales > CAMCUA01 > CAMCUA01. The sequence continues at coordinate 8,066 of CAUZNJ010000076.1, forward strand.
TCGCCAACTTGCGCAATGCCGGTCATGATATCGATGTAGTCGGTCCGTTCGATGCGGTTATGGGTCATGCCGGCGCGCTGGTGCGGCATGCGTCAGGGGTGATCGAGGGAGCTTCTGATCCGCGCAGTGACGGCGGTGTCGCCGCCTTTTGACCGGCAATGTCGGAATCGCTGGACCGGTAGTGGCAATTGCAGG
>CAUZNJ010000077.1:0-7987 GCA_963580965.1 Alphaproteobacteria bacterium
CTCGGGATTAAAGACCAACGTTGCCATCCAAGAAGGTGGCCAGCTTAATTCCTATCGTCCCGGCTTCGGCCATAACAAAGGATTTCCACAGCTTAACTGGGACGCCAAAATTATTCAGGCAGCGGTCAATACTACGCAAGCGTTCCGCGACGGCGCTGGGCCGGAGATGGGAATCATGCTCGACCTCAACTTTAACTATAAAACCGAAGGATTCATCCGCCTCGCCGAAGCCCTGGCGCCAGTAAACCTGAGCTGGTTAGAAATAGACACCCACGATCCGAAATCCTTGGCGCTAATTCGCGAAAAATCCCCCTGTCCGATTGCCAGTTGCGAAACACTTTGCGAACGCCGTGACTTCAAGCCATTTTTCGAAAACTATGCAATGGATGTAGCCATCATCGACGTCGTCTGGAACGGTTACATGGAGTCCCTGAAAATTGCCGCGATGGCCGAGGTTTACGAAATGAACGTAGCGCCGCACAATTTCTACGGGCACATGTCGAGCGTTATCTCTGCGCATTTCTCCGCCGCCGTGCCCAACTTGCGCATTATGGAGATCGACATCGACTCGGTGCCGTGGCGCGACGAACTAGTCGACGAACCCCCAGTCATCGAAAACGGTGAGTTTGTTATGCCAACGAAACCCGGCTGGGGTATCGAAGTTAATGAAAAAGGCGTCCGCGCCCACCCGCCGAAAAGTTGATGCACAGCACCATACGCTTTAAAGCGCGGATACATACGAAGGGTTAGATCCAGAATTTTCGCCATGCCAAATCTTAAAACGGGCGAGAAGCCTACTGCAATTTGAAGCATAACCGCGTATAATTAAATCTGTATGGACCAACAGTCGGTCGATGCCCAGTTTCTATACTCACATCGAGGAGTGTTCAGAAATGCCAAGTCCCGAAGTTGCGCTAGACCTCAGTATTGGCCAGTTGGAGGCTCGCCCCCAGGAGCCCTTCGACAATCCAAAGGTTTGGGCACGCCCAGATCTGTCGCCGGCAGACTGGACCGTTTCCCTCAACGCAACGGCATTGACAGAACTTGATACAGTGGTGAAGGACCTGCGCCTACAGAACCTCCCCGTTCACATGCTTTCGCCCGACCAGTTCGAATTGACGGCGACCGAAAAGGCGATGAAGGATGTTCGAAACCGTGCCTTTGACGGCCATGGTTTTGCAATCGTCGACCGCCTGCCCCTAGACGACTGGTCTCTCGACGAGGCTAAAGCCGTACAATGGCTGATCCTCAGCTTTGTCTCGCCACCGGTCGCCCAGTCGGCCTGGGGTGAAATTTTCCGTGACATCAAGGACACACCTGACCAGGGCAACCGCGTTTACGACAAAGGGCTATCGCAGGACCGCCTAACCTTTCACGCTGATAACAGCGGCAATCGCAACACCCCGAATTTCAGCACGCTTATGTGCCTGCACGGCGCCGAGGAAGGTGGCATGAGCGAATACTGCACGATTTATTCGCTTTACAACGCCATGAAAAAAGATGCGCCCGAACAGCTCGAACGCCTATTCCAGCCCTTTTTCCATAACCGTCAAGGCATTCAGATTCCCGGTGAGCCCGAGTTGGTTTGGGCGCCGGCCATTGGCTACGACGGCGAGCGCTTACTGACCCGCATCTCGCTCAATAAAATCCCAAGTGGCTACGTGCGGGCTGGAGAAGAGTTGGACAACCTCGGCCGCGACGCGCTGGAGACTGCCGTTGAAGTAATCCGCACCCATGATCTTTCTGCTAAATATTTACTGGAACGGGGACAGGTGCTGATCTTCAATAACCGCGAAGGCATGCACCACCGCGAGCCGTTTAAAAACGGCAAGACCGTAGAAACTCAGCGCCACATGATTAGAATGTGGCTTCGCGATGACGGACGGCCATTCTTCGACGGCTGATTATTTTATGAACAAAGACGTCTATTGAGGCAGCAGCAACAGTCGTCGCCGCTACTTTATGAACGAAGGACTTCCCCTCCCGTTGACGAAAGGCCGCCAGATAAGCTGTTATCGCTGTCTGTGGATACATATTGCAGGTCGTCGACTTCTAGTGGCTGACGCCACTTGAACAACAACTGCCCACAGCAAATGTGGGGGGCATAAATTTGGGAGTACGGAGCATGAGCTTACCGGATAATGTTCTCAACCTAAGCAGCAACACACCAGACCTGCGTCCCAGCGCGCCGTTCCGTAACGTCAAGACATGGACCCGCGCTGACTTTACGCCGAGGGATTGGACTGTACCGGTAACCGTTACCGTGAAGAACGAATTGCACAGTATCGTCGATCAACTGACCTCGCAAAACCTACCGCTACATATGCTGACCCCTGATCATTTCGATATGCCAAAAACCCGCGCCATGATGGCCAAGGCACGCGGCATGGCCGATGTGGGCCCCGGCGTTGCGGTAATCGACCGGTTACCACTCGACGACTGGAACGAAGACCAAACACGCTCCATTTATTGGTTGTTGGCACGCCTGCTATGCCGTCCTGTGGCGCAGACCATGAAGGGCACCATCTTCCGCAATATTCGTGACATTCTTGACGCGGAGCGCGGCACCGACAATGCCATGTCACAGCGGCAGCTGACGTACCACAACGATAATAGTGGCAATCGAGTTCTGCCAAAGTTTACCAGCCTGCTGTGCCTATATCCGTCAATAGAAGGCGGCGAAAGCGAGTACTGTAGTTCCTATACACTTTACAACGCCCTAGCCGAAGAGGCGCCGGAACTTCTCGAACGGCTGTTCCAACCCTTCTACCACGACCGCCGTGGTTTGCAGGCTAACGGTCAGCCGACCGTTAGCTGGGTTCCTTGTTTTGCCTATGACGGCAACAAGCTTTGGGCACGCTTTTCCCAGATGAAGATAAAAATTGGCCACGAACAGGCCGGCGCTGAGATGGATAACATCACCCGCGCGGCCCTGGAGGCTGTACAATCGATTATCCCACAGAAGCGACTGTCGCTGCGTTATATGATGGAACGCGGGCAGATACAGATCATTAACAACCGGGAAGGCCTGCACTACCGTGCCCACTTCAAGGACGGCAAGACATTGGAGCAGAAACGCCACCTGTGGCGCCTATGGCACCGGGATGAAGGCCGGCCAGTCTATGACGGCTGAACAACAAAGCTTCGACTGACAGCCAACTGGGGAGAAACTGGAATGTCAGATGCACCCACGATCCTCGACCTAACTGGTGAAACTCAGAATCTCAGACCAGACAAGCCCTTTAATGATATCCGAGCTTGGACGCGGGCCAATCTGACACCCGACCTGTGGACCGTACTAGTAACGGATTCAATGCGCGACGAGTTACGGGCCGTGGTTATTCAATTGCGCCAGCAAAATCTGCCAACCTTTATGCTACAACCTGAACATTTCAAACTTGCCGCCAGCCGTACCGTTATGGCCGAAGCCCGGCACCGGGTCGACGACACCTGCGGCTTTGCCATCATCGACCGGCTGCCGCTCGACGAATGGACCCTCGACGAAATCAAATCCGTTTATTGGCTGTTGGGAAAAATTCTGTGTCGTCCAGTTGCCCAAAATGCCACCGGCGAGATGTTTCGCGACATACGTTATCAGGGCGACAACGATTACGGTGGGCGAGACCGTTCGCTAACCATGCAGCGACTAACTTATCACAACGACAACAGTGGCAATCGCAACGTGCCGCATTACCAGAGCCTGCTATGCCTCAACGCTGCCGCCGAAGGCGGCCTAAGCGAGTACTGCTCGATCTATTCCCTCTACAACGCGCTACTCGAAGTATCACCAGTCGAATTAGAACGTTTGTTCCATCCGTTCTACCACAACCGATTTGGCCTCCAGGCAGATAAGGAAGCCGTGGCAATCCGCGCTCCGGCATTAACTTGGGATGGCGCGCGCTTGTTCGGCCGCTGCTCGATTAACAAAATCACCGGAGGCTATCGAGTAGCAGAACAGGAGATTGACAACGTCACCCGCGCGACCCTCGAACGAGTAGTGTCAATTATCCCAGAGAAGGAACTATCGGCCCAGTACCTGCTCACCCGTGGTCAGACCTGCATCATCAATAACCGGGAAGGCGTGCATCACCGCGAGGCCTACAAAGATAGCGATAGCGACAATAGCAAGCGCCACTTGCTGCGCATGTGGTTTCGCGATGAAGGCCGGGAAGTTTTCGACGGCTAAGTCATACAAGGACAACTTTGAAACAGGCCTCTGCGTCGGGTTCTCTAGTTATCCAGATGACGAGTTCTTTCTGCGGCCTCCTTCATCGAACTGGAAAGCATGTTGATGTCGCCACTGACCGACATTAGGTGGCCGCCCATGGCATAAACTTCCTTCACAATGTTTTCTGGAACGCCGCCGACGCCGAAGTGCTTCCCCGCTTTCTTGGCACCCTCGGCAACTTTCTTTAGCGCGATCATCAGCTTCGGATTTTCGTACTCGCCGGGGATACCCATATCGAGCAGCAGATCGTTTCCGCCAACCTCAACCATATCAACACCTTCAACACTGGCGATGGCCTCAACATTCTCCACCCCTTCTCTTGTTTCGATCTGCGGCATCACCGTGGTCTGGGAATTGATATGCGCGCGAACCTCCTTAGCAGGGAAATTTAGGGACTGAAGTTGCGGGATCGTGCTGGAAAAGCCCCGATGGCCGACGGGCGGATACATGCAGGCATCCACCATACGCTTAGCCTGCTCCGCAGTATCTATGTGGGGAATGATGATGCCCATGGCGCCAAGGTCAAGGATCTGCCCGGCAATATGAGGAATGTGGCCAGGGATGCGCACGATCGGCGTAATGCCACAGGCCAGCCCCATTACGCAGAGCTGCCCAGCCTGGGTCAGGCTCAGCATGCCATGTTCCAAGTCAATAAAAATGGCGTGAAAGCCAGCCGCCTTAATCGCAAAGACAATCTCGTTACCCGGTGTCTGTCGCACTGAGGTCATCATCGCCATGCCCCCTGAATCTAGGGCCGCCCGGAAATGATTATGGATGATCTTCTTCATGTCAGCCGGCATGAACGTTCCCTCCTTAAAGTGTTGTCGCCAGCTATCCGCTACGCGGGTAGAGCTAGCATTAGTGCTTATACAGGAATTGCCCGTTTGCGCTTAGTACACATCGCGCCGTATCTTCCATAAAAGCTGACACAACTCTGGCACGAAACAACCCGGGAGGAACCACCCTATGCATATAAATCCCATGAAGGCAGGCGTCGAGCGCGGCGAGTTGCAGATCGGCACTTGGGTCAACATGGTCCGCAATCCAGCCATCCTGATGCTATTGAAGAATGCAGGCCTGGATTTTGCCCGCGTTGACATGGAGCATTCCGCGCTGTCGATTGAAACCCTAGCCGATATGGCCTTAGTTGCCCGCGCTATCGACTTTCCCATCGCCGTGCGCATGCCCCATGCCAACCGGGAATGGATCACCCGCCTACTCGATTGCGGCGTCTACAACCTGCATTGCCCGCAGGTGGAAAATGCCGCCCATGCACGCGAGATCGCAGACGCCGCGCATTATACGCCACGCGGTCATCGCGGCATGTCCGGCACAAGCCCGTCCAGTGAATATGAATTCATGCCTGGAAACGAGCGCAATAAATTCGCCAACGACCAGGTCCACGTGACGGTTATGTTCGAGACGGACGAAGCCTTTAATGACCTTGACAAGATCGCTGCCACAGACGGCATCGACGCCTTAACCCTCGGCCCGACCGATCTGGCCCAGAGCATCGGCGTCTTTGGCAAACCGGAAATGGGCAAGGTACTCGACGAGCGCCGAGACATGATCCTGGCCGCTGCCAAAAAGCACGGCAAAGGCTGCGCCATGCTGGTTGGCAGCCACGAACAAGCGCAACAGTGGAAAGAAGCGGGCGTTCTCCTCCTGGTTTACAAAAGCGAGGTCGAAATACTCGCCAATGGCTACCGCGATGCGATGAAGGCAATCCGCGGCTAGAGGTGCATCCGGTTAGGCCCTCACCTCGGGTCGGCCTGATTGCATCAGGGGATTCCACCATCTCAGCGAGGCCATGCCATGAACGGCGCCCATATCAATAACCGACTACCTGCGCGACTGAGCGCACCGCATCAAGCGTGTGCTCTCCGCCATCGTTACTGGGCCTAGGCCTACACGTATTATTCAGGCTAACTGGCGGGTCAATACCACTACCGACAATCCGTATAGGCAATCCCTTCTAGCTGGATTAGCCAGCCGAACGTTGCCGATTCCTGGAGGGTGAAGAGCCAGCCTACAATTGATGAGCAGGCAGAAATTCGCCTCTTTTCTAATATTTTCTTTGTAGTACACCAAAAGATAATAATCATCAGGAGGAAGCCATGGATACAGATAAACGCAAAGCAATGGGCGGCCGATACCCCCTGGTCAGCTTCAGAATCCGCCGCACGTTTCCCCGGCCAGCGGCCAAGTTGATAAAACGGTACGAGAAGTTTTTTCTGTGTGACATTAGCGACAAAGTTGGGCGCATGTACACCATGGACCAGACCATACAGCCGTTCCTGCGCCCTGCCCTGCCCCTGCTCGGCACGGCGGTTACCTGCAAATGCCCGCCGGGCGACAACATGGGCGTAAAATCGGCACTACAGATGACTGAGCCTGGAGATGTCCTTGTTATTGATGCTCAAGGCTTTACCGAATGGTGCCTGGGCGGTTTCGACATGCTGGCGCTCGCTATCGAGGAACGAGGCCTAAAGGGGCTAGTCATCAACGGCGCGTACCGCGACATAGCCCAGACCAAAGCCGCTAATTTTCCTATATACTGTAAAGGAACAGCACCTTTCTCTGGCCCCAAGCTAGGCCCATTCGAAATCAACACGCCAGTATGCTGCGGTGGGGTTATCGTCCACCCCGGAGACCTTGTCGTTGCGTCAAATGATGAAGGCATCGTCATTGTTCCCCAGAACTATATCTCACCTGTCGCCGATGCCATCGACGAGTATGGGAAGCACGTCAAGGACAAGTCCTGGGGCGTACAGCGGGAAGCCGACCGTAACGAATATTTTGAGACTCTGTTCGAGGAAAGGGGCGGGATTTACCTCGACTAAGACAGCTTAGTTTACCGTTATGTAACTTAATCCATGAGCCGCAAGGGTAGCCAGCGGACAGCTGCGAACACCTGAGACGACCTCACCGATCAGGTAGTCGACGGTCCGGCGAATATCGGCAACTATAGCTTTTTCAACCCTATGTGCATTGCGGCGACGGAACGCATCGAGCAGTTCCAGGTGCCGCGACGTACCCCAAAGGTTCTTTACGGAGGTTGAGGCAGCATTAAGACAGTCATAATCCTTTCGATTTCTGTATCGCATGCCACACCGCATAGGACGTCGCCGGCATGTCAATATGACTTACCCCAAACGGTGCTAGTGCATCAAGAAGCGCGTTGATCACCGCCGGCGGTGCCGCGGTCGGTCCTGCTTCGCCCACAGACTTAGCACCTAGGGGATTCACCGTACTTGGGATTCCGGAGAGCTCGAGATAAAAAGACGGGATGTTATCAGCACGGGGCATGGCATAGTCGAGAAAGGTTCCGCTAACGACCTGCCCATCGTCGTCGTAGCGCACGTGTTCGAGCAGCGCCTGGCCAATACCTTGCGTGACGCCACCCTGAAGCTGTCCGGCAACAACGGCGGCGTTTATCGCACGGCCGACATCGTGAACCATTATGTAGGTTGCTAGTTGGACGGCGCCGGTTTCGGGATCAACCTCCACCTCACAGATGTGGCAGCCACTAGGAAAGGTGTAGTTTTCCGGATTGAACCGGTGTGAGGCGCTAAGACCGCCTCGATGGGTAGCGATAGCGGACCAGGATACGAACTGTTCTGTATCGAGCACTCTAAATCCACCCGGGCTGGGTTCGATCGATACAGGATCAGACTGCAATAGCTCGGCAGCCGCATCGCGGCCTTGAGCAAAGATGTCGCGGCAAGCAAAAATGAGGGCCGACCCGCCCACGGTCAA
>CAUZNJ010000078.1:0-7920 GCA_963580965.1 Alphaproteobacteria bacterium
AGGAGGTCAGCGCAGTGACGTTTAGGTTGGGCCGAATAGCCTATGTAACAGGCTTATTTATAGCTTCTGCAGCATTCTCTTCCACAACTGTTGTCTTGGCTGAGATTGCTCCCGGCGGCCCGATAGAAACGGTCGTCGAGCAACGAGATTTCGGCACCTGGTTAAGAGATTTTCGTATTGAGGCCCGCAGTCAGGGCATCAGCGAAGAAACTCTCAACGCCGCCCTGACCAGCCTTAAACCCATCCAACGCGTCGTTGAACTTGACCACAAACAACCGGAGTTTATCCAGACGTTCTGGGACTACATGGACAAGCGCATCACTGACGGCCGAGTAAAGCGGGGCCGCGACCTACTCACGAAACACGCGACCCTGTTTAATCGCATTGAAAAGGAATACGGCGTCCAGGGACGGTTTCTAGTTTCCTTCTGGGGGCTCGAAAGCAATTTTGGAGATTTTACAGGCGGCTTTTCCGTCATTAGAGCTTTAGCGACTTTGGCATTCGACCCCCGTCGTGATGACTTCTTTCGCAATGAATTGCTGAGCGCACTTAAAATTATTGATGCCGGCCACATCAGCGTTGATCGCATGAAAGGATCATGGGCCGGAGCGATGGGCCAATGCCAGTTCTTACCATCCACCTTTGCCCGCTTTGGTAAGGATGGTGACGAAGATGGACGCATTGATATTTGGAATAGTTTGCCAGATATTTTTGCCTCGGCCGCAAACTTTCTATCTAAATCTGGCTGGCGCAAGGGCCAGACATGGGGAAGGGAGGTCCGCCTTCCTAAATCTTTTGATTACACGCAGGCGGCCCTTGATATTAGCCACCCGCTTGCCTACTGGCACCACAACGGCATACGCCGAATTAACGGCAGCGACTTGCCGACGGCCGATATGAAAGGCTCTATTATCGTTCCCGCCGGACACCGAGGTCCAGCATTCATTGTCTACGACAATTTTCGTACGACGATGGTTTGGAACAGATCAATTCTCTATGCCGTTGCTGTCGGGCATCTAGCAGATCGCATAGCATGGCAGCCCAAACTAAAAACACCGCTGAACGCCGATGATAAACCTTTAAGCCGCGAAAATATTATCGTGTTGCAGCAGCTTTTATCTGAACGGGGTTATGATGCTGGACCCTCTGATGGGATCCCCGGCAGACAAACCCGAGAGGCAGTTCGTGCCTTCCAACAAACAATTGGCATGCCTGCTGATGGATTTCCGGCGCCCGATGTGCTTGAGGCCATTCGTGTTGGCAATAGGTAGACCGGGCAGAGTTAACCTACCTCCGTAGACGGCCCGTAGAATAGGGAATAACCTGATAAACGGCAATTGGGGAAGAATGGGATTGCGGCACTATATGTTCCACAAAATCAGGACGAAGAATTTGAGGTCCGTGAGACGCAACATACTCACAACAATTTTCTTATTAGTGCTTCTCGGCGCCTGCGCGGAGACCCAGTTGATCGTCCACACCGCAAAACGGATTAGCCGTTCTGGCGATCAACTACCGTCCACCGAAGGGATTTACAAAGTCGGCAACCCTTATCAGATCAAAGGGATCTGGTACTACCCATCTGAAGACTTTGAATACAATGAAACCGGCATCGCCTCATGGTATGGACCCGGATTTCATGGCAAGCAGACAGCTAACGGTGAAATTTATAACATGAATGAATTGACGGCCGCGCACAGAACGCTTCCTATGCCTAGCCTAGTACGCGTCATCAATCTCGACAACGGTCGCGGTATTGTTCTAAAGGTCAATGACCGTGGGCCCTTTGCTCACGGCCGCATCATTGATGTTTCCCGACGCGCTGCGCAACTTCTTGGCTTCGAAATCAAGGGCACCGCCCGTATCCAAGTTAAAATCATGGAAGAGGAAAGCCGGGCCATTGCGTCCCGCCTGCAAGGATGGCGGGATGTCGGCGCCAACGAGACGCCGATCATAGTCGATCGCATTCCCAAGCCCGCCGTGAACAGTTCACCGCTGCCACCACCGCCCGGCGCACTAACCGCGCCTTCACCTCAGATTCAAGATTTGCCCGCTCCGGCCCGTCCGATAAAAGGAACTAAGGCACAAGCACAGGACCCCCCCCTTGGCCAGGTCAAGTTCGGCAAACCCGCGCCAGGGGAAATTTATATTCAAGCCGGCGCCTTTGCATTTTACAGCAAAGCTAACAAAGTTCGGGCGAGATTAAATAGCCTAGGTTCGGTCAATGTTTCGCAGACCCTCAACAATGGTCGTGATCTATTCAGGGTTCGGCTAGGCCCGATCGCTTCCGTTAATGCCGCTGATATGATTCTGGAAAGGGTCATCGCATCTGGCTATCCGGATGCTCAGATCATCGTCGATTGATGGAAACAGGCAAACCTATGCCATATTTGCAACCTAAGGATTGCGGCGGACGCTTGACGTCACGCGCAAATTATCCTTTAGCGGAGGAGCTATCTTGATTGCGTTGCGTTCTATTCAGTCACTCGGCCACTTAATGGCCGCTGCCGTGGTCGTTGCTACGATTGGACAGGCTGTCACTGCGGTCACACCGGCTGGGGCAATAGAAACAATTGCTAAACAAGCCATTCTTCTCGACATGAATACCGGGGTCGTTTTATTCGACAAAGCGGCCGACGAGCGAATGCACCCGGCCTCAATGAGCAAACTAATGACACTCTTCGTGTTATTCGAACATTTACAGAAAGGCAGCCTATCGCTTGATGATACACTTAGCGTCAGCGAAAATGCCTGGCGCAAGGGCGGGGTTAAGAGCGGTAGCTCGACGATGTTTCTCGAGCCCGGTTCCCGCGTTAGGGTTGAAGATTTGATTCGCGGCATTACGGTGCAATCGGGTAATGATGCCTGCATTGTCATAGCCGAGGGGTTGGCCGGTTCGGAAGAAGCCTTCGCTGTAGAAATGACCCGCCGTGCCGCCGACCTGGGGCTAAGTGGGAGCACCTTTCGCAACGCGACAGGTTGGCCGGATGACGACCATCTCATGACGGCGCGCGACCTGGCGCGAATCGCACAACTAACCATCAAAAATTACCCGCAATATTATCACTACTATTCGGAGCGAATATTTACCTACAACGGTATTCGCCAAGGCAATCGCAATCCGCTTCTTTATCGAGATATCGCTGCCGACGGCCTCAAAACCGGACATACAAATGCCTCAGGTTACGGACTAACGGCCTCGGCCACACGTGCCAACCGCCGCCTGATTTTAGTATTAAACGGAATGCCATCAATCAATGCGCGGTCACAAGAATCTGAACGCTTACTCGAGTGGGGATTTAGAAAATTTAATAATTATGCCCTGTTCCGGGCCGGGGAAACTGTCGCCGATGCTGAAATATGGCTTGGCACCCAGAAAACAATTCCACTGGTTATAGAGCAGGAATTAATCGTGACTCTACCGCGGAAAAGTCGTTCCGATATGAAGGTATCCGTTAGATATGAAGGCCCTATACCAGCGCCGCTTAAGGTGGGAACCCCGGTCGCGATGCTAGTAATCACAGCACCCAATACAGATACGATCGAAATTCCTCTCATCGCGGGCTCCAACGTCGAACAGCTAGGGTTATTCGGCCGCCTAGGTGCCGCACTTAAGGCTATCCTTTGGGGCCTAGCGACGTGATGACACCACCTCACGATGGGCGTTGGGGTCAACTATGCTGAACATAGGCGACGGTCGGGGCCGTTTCATTACTTTTGAGGGGGGCGAGGGAACCGGAAAATCAACCCAAGTTCGTCACCTCTCCACCTCTCTACAGATGGCTGGGTTCGACGTTCTTACAACCCGAGAACCGGGGGGTTCACCCGGCGCTGAAGCTATTCGTAGCCTGCTAGTCACCGGCGAAGTCGATCGCTGGGACGCAACATCCGAGGCATTGCTCCATTTTGCAGCGCGTCGCGAACACCTTCGCCAATCCATTGTTCCTGCTCTTGATACCGGGCAGTGGGTAATTTGCGACCGTTTTTACGACTCGACGATGGCTTATCAAGGATACGGCCACCTGATGAGACGCGATACTATCGAAGGTCTGTGCCGGCTCGTTGTTGCTGACAATATGCCCGACCTAACCATCATCCTCGACCTGCCGGTCGTCGATGGGCTTCGTCGCGCCTCGGCGTCGGCTGGCATTGAAGATCGCTATGAGCGCATGGACGGCGACTTTCATGAACGCGTGCGCGATGGCTTTCTTGATATAGCCCAGCGTGAGCCTGAGCGCGTCGTCATAATAGATGCAGGGCCTGCACCGGAGATAGTTGCCGCCACCATTCGCGGGACGCTTGCTAAGCATTTCGATATGCTACTTAAATGACTCAGGTTGAGGTATCAGAGGTCACACTTAAACCCCGAGCAAACCCCGACCTCTCCGGGCACGCGGCAGCCGAGGAGACCCTAAAGACAGCCGCAAATAGCGGGCGCCTTTCTCATGCTTGGCTAATTCGAGGCCCACGCGGCATCGGCAAGGCAACCCTAGCATTCCGCTTTGCACGCTGGCTTCTGGCGACCTTAGGCGATAACAATTTCACCGTTCCGCCACCGCCAGGACTATTTGGCGACATGTTGCCCCAATCCAGCGACGTATTTGATGGAACGGGACTTTTTCTATCGCCCGAAAACCCCGTTTTCCGCCGCTCTGCCGCCGCTGGTCATGCCGATTTGATGACCATCGAAGTCGGTCTTGATGACCGCGGCCGACGCCGCCGAGAGATTGTCGCCGCCGACGTTCGCGAGGTCAGCGGCTTTCTATCCAAGACTCCTGCCGAGGGCGGCTGGCGAGTCGTTATCATCGATAGTGCTGACGACATGAACCGCCACGCTGCCAATGCTGTGCTCAAAGTTCTTGAGGAACCACCACGCCGCGCCGTATTACTTCTCATCAGTCACAATCCAGGCAGACTGCTGGCAACGATCCGGTCACGCTGCCGCTCACTTGCCTTGCGGCCACTGGCGGACGACACCATTAATACGCTACTTACCCAATATCGTCCCGAAATTAGTAGCGAAGACAGGGCTACCTTAACCCAACTCGCCGAAGGCAGTATCGGCCGGGCTATTGAACTGGCCGGGGAAGGGGGGCTTGATATCTATCACAACCTGATGGGGCTCATCGGCAACCTTCCAGATCTTGACATGCTGCAGCTCCACCGCTTCACCGATCAGATGGGCCGCCAAGAGGGCGAACAAATGTTTCATGCCGCTGCCGATCTCCTCCGCTGGTGGCTGGCACGGCGGATTTCCCATGCAGCCGGCGGTACTGGAAATGCGCTGGCGGTAGGAGCATCGTCGGCTGGCAGCCTTGAACCTTTGTTAGAGGTATGGGAAAACGTTAATCATCTTCTAGCTCACACAGACGCGGTCAATCTGGACCGCCGACAGGTAATGATGAATGCGGTTCTCGCCGTTCGCGAGGCAGCCATAATTTGATCGTGCCGGCCACATTTCCGGCCCCCGATTTTTTGGAGTTCCGCCGAGATGTCCGGTTCGACGCCGTACTACATTACGACGCCCATTTACTACGTCAACGATGCGCCACACATCGGTCATGCGTACACAACGCTTGCCTGCGACACACTGGCCCGGTTCAAACGGCTCGACGGATATTCCGTGATGTTCCTTACCGGCACCGATGAACACGGCCAGAAGGTCGAAAAATCAGCGCAAGCCGCCGGAATGAGCCCACAAGCCTTCACCGACAAAGTCTCGCAAAATTTCCGCGATCTTGCTATGGCGATGAACTTTACCAACGACGACTTCATCCGCACGACCGAGGGCCGTCACGTTACTGCCTGCCAAGACCTCTGGCGGCGGCTTATCGCGGCTGGTGACATCTACGCAGATAGCTATGGCGGCTGGTACTCCGTGCGTGACGAAGCTTTCTATGGAGAAGGTGAGCTGACCAAGACGCCAGACGGCAAGCTCCTCGCCCCCAGTGGGGCCGAGGCCGAGTGGGTCGAGGAACCCAGCTACTTCTTCCGCCTTTCCGCATGGCAAGACAGGCTGCTGAATTTCTACGAGGCTAACCTAGACTTCATTGCCCCGACGTCCCGACGCAACGAGGTCGTAAGCTTTGTCTCCAGCGGCCTTCAGGATCTCTGCATATCGCGTACAACCTTCAAGTGGGGCATCCCAGTCCCAGATGATGACGCGCACATTATGTACGTCTGGCTCGACGCCCTTACCAACTACATCACGGCGATTGGTTATCCGGACCAGAAATCGGATTTATATAAGACCTTCTGGCCCGCCGACTTGCACATGGTTGGTAAGGACATCCTACGCTTCCATGCCGTCTATTGGCCGGCCTTCCTGATGGCCGCTGGACTAACGCCTCCAAGGAGGATTTTCGCCCACGGCTGGTGGACCAATGACGGCCAGAAAATCTCCAAGTCAGTCGGCAATATCATCGACCCACTGTCTCTCATCGATACCTATGGTCTTGACCCAGTACGTTATTTTCTGCTGCGAGAAGTACCGTTTGGTAACGATGGGGATTTTTCTCACCGCGCGATGGTTGGCAGGATCAACGGTGATCTTGCTAACGATTTGGGAAACTTAGCGCAACGAGTACTCAGCATGATAGCTAAAAATTGTGATGCCAAGATACCGCAGCCCGGGGCATACGATGACGCCGACAGAAAAATTCTAGCTGACGCGGCAGCCATGTTAAATCAAGTACGAACCGAAATGGACCGCCAAGCTTTTCACGAGGTACTCGATACAATCTGGACCATCGTCCGCGCCGCCAACGGCTACGTTGATTATCAGGCGCCTTGGTCACTGCGCAAAACGGACATAGGACGAATGGGAACGGTCCTCTACGTGCTAGCAGAGATTATTCGCCATCTAGCCTTCTTGATCCAGCCACTCATGCCGGACTCCGCGAGCCGCATGCTCGATCAACTGGGTGTACCGGCGGACCGGCGAAATTTTTCAGCTATAGCAGAAAGTTTGATGCCTGGCACACCACTGCCCAAGCCGGAAGGCATCTTCCCGCGTTTCTCCGTAATAGAAGGCGAGGGCACAGCGTGAGTGCTCGTTTGGTCGACAGTCATTGCCACCTGGACTATCCCGGCCTGATCGAGAACCTAGATGCCGTCCTGGCCCGAGCCGAGCAAGCCAATGTAGGCTGGATGCTGAGCATCTGCACTAAAATTACAGAGTTCCCCCAGGTTCTCGCCATCGCCGAAGCCAATGAAAACATTTGGTGTACCGTCGGCATTCATCCCCACGAAGCGGTAAACGAACCAGAAATTGATACGGAAACTCTGCTGCGTCTAGCTGAACACCCCAAAGTTATCGGATTCGGTGAAACAGGTCTTGATTACTACTATGAACATAGTCCGCGCGACCGTCAGGAAACGAGCTTCCGCGCCCATATCGCGGCCGCCCGCGAAGCTGGCCTGCCGCTTGTAGTCCATGCCCGCGATGCGGATGACGATATGGCCAACATCCTCGAAGAAGAGCATAGCAAAGGGCCATTTTCAGGCCTGCTGCATTGCTTTAGTTCCGGACATGAACTTGCCGAAAGGGCGCTCGCCATCGGCATGAGCATCTCATTTTCAGGAATCGTTACGTTCAATAGTGCAGAAAGCCTACGAGAATCAGCCAAAATAGTCCCACTGGAACGCATGCTTGTCGAAACCGACTCACCCTACCTGGCGCCCGTTCCAATGCGTGGCAGGACCAATGAACCAGCCTTCGTTGCACATACAGCCGCTCGCTTAGCAGAGCTTCGCAATATTCCTGTAGATGATCTGATTAACGTCACCACCAACAACTTCTTCAGACTTTTTGCCAAGACCCAACTAGACCCTACCGTCACAATAACTCTATGAAAGTAACAATTCTCGGCTGCGGTGCGGCCACCGGATGTCCCGGAGTTAGCATTGGCTGGGGAGCCT
>CAUZNJ010000079.1:0-7799 GCA_963580965.1 Alphaproteobacteria bacterium
TCCTCAGTGAACCGCGTTAGGTTTCTATTGCTAACCTAAGCACTCGGCCTGTGTTCTTTTGAAACCCAAAATTAATCCAAATTTTATGGTTCTAAATATTAAAGAAGCAATAATTATGGATTATGACAATTAAGTCGTAATTATGATTCTTTTTTGATTCTATCCGTTCATTGTCGCTGTTACGAGCCGTTAAATGTTTATTTCCTTATTTCTTTTTTATTATGTTGTAAATATGCAACATATTATAATTATGTCACAGAAAAAAAATGTAAGTGTAATTTACAAAGAAACATGATTTCAGGCTATATATATAATTATACCAATGATTTGTACGTATTAAAAATACTCCTTTAGGGTCATTACGGGATTCAGAGTGTCGCCCATCTTAAACTCAAAAAAAGCTGAAACTTTACTAAAAATCAAATAGATACAGATAGTGGGGCCTGCCTAGGAATATCTGATTTCTGTTAGGTGGTGATATAAATTTCCACTAACAGGAAGTGCGTGGCCGGGACGAACGGGTACCACAGCATTAGCTGTTATCTGCATCAATCATCCTTGAAACAACTCCGCAAATTTCCCAGCAGATGGTCCGCCAGGAAATACCCGCGTTGAAACATCCACCGCATCAAGTCCGAGGTGCCCTATCAGGGCGGCAGAGAATAGGGCACGCAAGTCGCTTGTTGGCATCAGGTCTCGGCCTTCATATAGCTTGTTTTTGGCCAATCCTGGCCATGAACCAAGGACCCGTCCACCTGATATAGCGCCGCCTAGAACAAACGCCGCTGATGCAGTGCCGTGGTCAGTCCCCCGCGCGCCGTTAACTGCCGCCGTACGTCCAAACTCCGTTGCGACGATTACTGCTGTGTCCGCCCAGGCTGACCCCAATGATGCATGTAAACTAGAAAGACCCATATCTAATGCTTTTAAACTATTCGAAAGTTTTCCCTTAAAATTTCCTTGATTATAATGTGTATCCCAGCCGGTCATCTCAAAAACGGCAATGCGTGGCCCAAACGGGTCGGCGAGCATGCGCCCCACCGGCGTCGCCATAGCGGCGAGGTTATCGGAGGCCGCGTTCTTAATTTTGTTGTCTGTGGCACCGTCCCCCATCGTGGCGCCGCTCATGGTCTGGATACGCATACCTTCTTGCAGGGCCGGCCCGAGTAGAGTGTCTTCATCGTACAGCATTGCAAGGCGGGTCATTAAATCGTCCTGTGTCGGCGGTAGCACATCGGGTGCCCACGAGCCAACGGGCGCCATGCCGCGCAGAATTAACGAAGGCGTCTGAGCGATAGCTAGGGCCTGCCCACTGCCGCTAAACAGGGTGAGTGCCCGGTTGAGCCAACCATCTAATGCTCCCATTGGTGTCTTGGCACCATTTTCAAGCACGTCTTGGCCGTCGAAGTGGGAGCGTGAGCGATACGGCGTAGCCGCTGCGTGGATAACCGCCATCTCGTCGGCTTGGAACCGTTCTCCAAGGAACGGTAGTGCTGGATGTAGGCCAAAGAAACCATCTAAATTTATAGCGCCATTAGCTGCTCCAGGTGCGCCAATAGCTATATCGCCGCGTAATCGGGAGTAATCACGGTCGCCATAGGGTGGCACGGCAGAAAGGCCGTCCATGGCACCACGGAGAATAACGATGATCATTCGCTTGTTGGTTACTGTTGCCGCATGAGCAACGCGCGCTAGTCGAAGCTGCAGGGTTAAGGCCGCCATAGCGCCCACACCGTAAATCAATAAATTGCGGCGGCTCGGCATACGGTTACCTTCTTTGAAATGCCGGGCTGGCGATGATCATCGCCACTGCCTCGGTGGTTGATGGCGCCCGTTGAACAGCACTGCGCAGATTTGTATCGGCAACGGGCCCTAGAGTGTCATTGAGCAGATCAAGTGGAACTGCCTCCCGTGCCGACTTAGCAATGAAGACAGCCCAATCGGTACGCCGCATCAGCGCTTCGGACCCGATCCAGCCATCTGCCGTATCGGGCCAACCGGCTGGGGAAGGGGCCGAAAAGGGCATCTGTGCCAGGAAATCCAATGACTTAATGAGATTCTTATCCGTTATATCAATGTTTAGCCCGCGCAGGGCAGAAACAATGAACTCGTTGGCCGACTTAATTTTAGTAAGTGGTTCGGCCCATGCTTCTGGGCTATCGATCAAAGCATGCGTCACGACGCCAAGATCGCCGCCACTATCGAGAAAAATATTGTATAACCGCGCCACTACCGCCAGAGGTGGTTGATCTGCTATAAAATGGCGTGCCAGCTTGGTGGCTATATGGTGTGCTGTTGCCGGATGTGTTGATAGAGTATCAAGTGCCCTATCGACTTCCCGTTTCCCCTCCCATTTATAGGTTTTTCCGAGCAGTGTTTTGCTGCCAGGTTCGTGCATGCCCTCGTCGAAGTGATATGTGCCGGCATGGGGCTTCCCTATTGATCTCGCCGCCTTTGATACTGAAGCGTAAGACCAGCCCGTTAGCATACCTGCCAGTGCGCGCACGTCACCCTGTCCATAACCACCATCGACCCCGAGGGTGTGCAGTTCTAGTAATTCGCGGGCTAGGTTTTCATTGAGCCCACGATTACGCCGCAGTCCATATGCTGAATTAGGGCCAATTGAAGCGACGTTGTCCAGATACGTCAACATCACCGGATGCGCCGTCACTGCCCCTAAAATATCGCGAAAACGCCCGGTAATATGCGGCCGAATGGCCTCGCACTCGAAGGCGCCAACAGCACCCCTAATTTTTTTTGGCGTATGGAAACTGTGAAATGGTTTGACCAAAAGGCAACCAGCCGTTCACGAAAAGATACTTGGCTATTGATCTGCGCGCGAGTACGCGCAGCTGCTTCATGTAAATATAACTTTTTCTGCTCTTTGCTAATGGCTTGAGCAGCCATTTTTCCCTGCTTATACGCCTTTTCCCGAGCAACTATGGGCACAAAAGATGGCAGAATATTAATAACTTCCTTCGGCATCCGGTCGTCAAGCAATTGCTCTGCTAACCAGCCGCGCGGATCGCCGGCAGCAGCCTTCATTTCGCCCGGGCGAGCTCCTAGTCCGAAACGTGCGGTAGCAACAAATGCAGCGGTGTTTTCCATGGGCATTTCTTGTTGAATTTACGATGGTTATTATGACTGCAATAAAATTTAAAATTTTAGGGTAGGTCAAGAAAACATTAATGACGAACTATAATACAAGAAATAAAGGGGGGCGCTATTATTCTTGTATCGTCATTATGCAGCTAGCAGCTAACAGGCGGGGGCCGGACTATCCTCAGGATTACTGGTATAGGTGCGCTAATGTGCTACAACCCGCCAGCTTCGATCTCCTAATTGTTAATTATATTACCGCCACCACCGCCTTTGCTTTAGGTGAGCGCTATTCCTTTAATCCCCAAGGCCCTGCTATCGCGTCATTATCGATACCCTGAAAGAAGACAATGACAGTATTTAAAAACGTCCATTCTGCGCTTGGCCAAGCGTTGAACGGTCGCGGCTACGACATCTTGACCCCAGTTCAGGAAGCTGTCCTCGCTGCTGAGATAAAAGAAGCCGATCTTCTGGTTTCGGCCCAGACTGGTTCGGGAAAAACTGTGGCCTTTGGCCTTGCCCTAGCGCCCACACTGCTCGGTGACGCTGACCGCTTTACTGGTACAAAGACACCTTTGGCACTGGCCATTGCCCCGACTCGAGAATTGGCATTGCAGGTCAAGCGCGAACTGCAATGGTTATATGAACACACCGGGGCAAATTTCGCCTCCTGTGTTGGTGGAATGGACATGCGAGAAGAACGCCGGGCCCTAAATCAAGGCGCCCATATCGTCGTTGGCACGCCGGGACGGCTGCGCGATCATGTCGAGCGTCATTCACTTGACATGAGTGGTCTCAAAGCCGTGGTTCTCGACGAAGCCGATGAAATGCTTGACCTGGGTTTTCGCGATGACTTGGAATTTATTCTTGGCGCCTCACCGGCTGGGCGCCGAACTCTGATGTTTTCCGCCACCGTACCTAAATCAATTACTTCGCTAGCAAAGCGATACCAGCGCAACGCGGTCCGCGTCAGTACGGCGTCAGACCGAGAACAGCACGTCGATATTGAATATCGCGCGCTGACAGTCGCACCGCGCGACCGGGAAAATGCTATCATCAATATTCTGCGCTTCGTCGATGCTAAGAATGCCTTGGTGTTTTGTTCGACTCGCGCAGCCGTCAACCGCATGACCAGCCGCTTTGCGAACCGCGGCTTTTCAGTGGTCGCGCTTTCGGGGGAATTAAGCCAGAACGAACGTACCCACGCCTTGCAATCCCTACGAGACGCCCGCGCTCGTGTCTGTATCGCTACCGATGTTGCTGCCCGGGGGCTGGATTTGCCGGATCTCGAATTGGTTATTCACGCCGAGATTCCCAAGAACCGTGAAAGCCTACTACATCGGAGCGGTCGTACCGGGCGCGCTGGGCGCAAGGGTCTCTGCGTTCTGATCGTACCTAATAACGAGCGGCGGCGTACGGAACGGCTGTTGGACAGCGCCAACGTCACGGCCGCCTGGGTCCGGCCGCCATCGGCAGACGATATTAATCAACGCGATCGCGAACGCATCCTTAAAGACCCGAGCCTCGACGAACCGCTGACTGATGAAGAATTTGCGTTTGCAAAGGAACTATTGGCCGGTCATAGCGCCGAACAGGTCGCCGCCGCGTTTTTGCGGCTACACGCGGTTGGGAAGTCGGCGCCAGAGGAACTTCTTGACGTCTCGGATGCTCCCATTCCTGCAGAAAAAAAACGCCGAGAGCATTTTACTGGAGGCGTTTGGTTCTCTCTCTCGATAGGGCGCAACCAACAGGCAGAAGCACGCTGGCTTCTTCCCATGTTGTGCCGCGTCGGTCAACTCACCAAGCACGATATTGGCTCTATTAAAGTTCAGGCTAATGAGACTCGTTTTGAACTTATTGCCGATAGCGTTAAGCGGTTTCTCGACGCTGTCGGACCAACCATGATCGTCGAAGATTCAATCACTATAACCTCTGTCAGCGGCCCTCCCAAAGCGGATACAGCCACACCCGTTAGCCTTCAAATGCGCGATCATCCCCGCAGCCAAGAACGTACTAATACACGCGAGCAACGCCCAAACCGAAAATTGCAGGAAACAAGCAATAAGTCTTATAAAAAGAAAAAATCCTTTGTTGCTGATAAGCCTACCGAAGCTACCGTTGTGGCTGATAAGCCTACCGAAGTTGCCGTTAATTTTGAGCGGCATGACAGCAAGTCGCAGGAAACCCGACCGAAAAAAAATCCCACCAAGGAGAATTCCTTTGTCGCTAAAAGACCCCCTAATGTAGCTGTCGGTTTGGAGATTCAAGACAGCCGCGTGCGGGTTGATGTTCCTGACAAGCTGTACACGAAGAAAAAACCCAACCCAGGGAAGGGCTCTGCAAAACGGGCTAAGCATAAACCAAAAGTTTTTAAAAGTTACCGACAACCGGATACAAAGTATGTTCAACGCAACGGTGGAGCGGAGACCAGGGAAACCCTGAAACAGGACAATACAGGGATCCAGAAAGACGCGACACTAAGCGCGTCCTCACGCAAGTTGCACCTTAGGCTCGATGACAACACCAAGTCCGGCAAGAGACCTGGCTTTAAATTTGCCCGCCCCAACCTCACAAAAGATGGTGTGCCGGAAAAAAGTGGCAACAGTCCTTTGAAGCGGAAAAAACTAAAGAATCCCAAGAAACGAATTCGTTAGGGCACTGCACTGCCTAGCGTACCGTCATCGATCAGCGGCTAGAGCATTTTTAACTATGCAGAATTTTGATATCATCATCATCGGCGCCGGTGCGGCCGGTCTGATGTGCGCCGGTGAATCTAGCAAACGCAGCCGTCGCGTGCTTCTACTCGAAAGCTCTGAACGGGTTGGGCAGAAAATACGTATCTCCGGTGGGGGGCGGGCTAATTTCACTAACCTCTACGCCACCCCTGATAATTTTCTATCTAACAATCCGCGTTTCTGCGTCTCTGCCCTGCGTCGCTACACTCAGCACGATTTTATTGCGTTGGTTGAAGAACACAGAATCGCTTATCACGAGCGCCAACACGGTCAATTGTTCTGCGATGACTCCGCGCAGCAGATAATTGATTTTCTCTTAACCGAAGCTCGCGGCGTAACCATCCAGACCGCTACCAAAGTAATCCGGATAGACAAGGCCGAACCTGGTTTCACGGTTAACACCGATCGTGGCATCTACTCAGCGTCATCGGTGGTAATTGCCACCGGTGGTCCATCAATTCCTAAGATGGGGGCAACCGGCTTTGCCTACACCGTTGCCCGCCAGTTTGGTCTAGAAGTGATCAAGCCACGCCCCGGCCTTGTACCACTAACCTTTGACCCTAAAACAATGGCAAACCTCGAAGGTCTTTCCGGTATCTCCCTTGATGCCCACGCTACGCTCGGCAAAGTTCAATTCCAAGAGGCGTTGCTGTTTACCCACCGCGGCCTCAGTGGCCCAGTGGTCCTTCAGATTTCATCTTATTGGTGCCCAGGCGACACTATTCTCATTAATCTTCTGCCCGGCACCAATGTCTTCGAAGTTCTAAAAATGGCCAAGGCCTGCGAACCACGAAAGTCTGCAAGCACTATCATTGCCCAGTACCTGCCGAAACGACTAGCGCAAAGGTTGGTTGAATGGACCGGCGGTGATACTCGTCTTGCTGACGCCCCAGATAAGGCACTGCGTCGGTTGGGCTGCCATATTAATGCGTGGGCCATCACACCTTATGGATCAGAAGGCATGCGCACGGCCGAAGTCACCGTCGGAGGTATTGATACTCGTTCGCTGTCATCGCAAACCATGGAAGTCCAATCCGTCCCCGGCCTCTATTTCATCGGCGAGGCCGTCGATGTAACGGGCCATCTTGGCGGCTTCAATTTCCAATGGGCATGGTCGTCAGGTCATGCCTGCGGTCAAGTAGCGTAAGCAGCACTATCTATCTATTTCTAATCTCTGGGCCACGGATCAAGTCCGGGGTAGATATATATTGGCGGAACTTTCATATAGTCATCTAGGAATAGATTCTGAACCCAAAAGGGGCCAAGCGAGATTACTAGAAGCAACCCTCACGGGGTTGGCACGCCGATGGACTTGAGCCGCTTGTGCGCACGGTCTGCTCTCACCTTAAGGCCATCTAGGTAGGTGCTGACGTCGTTGCCAGGTAGGTTTAATACCTTGCATCCCAACTGCCAGTATTCCTCAATCTGTGCCTCTGTTTCTGCAGATCCACGTGCGAGCTTTCCGTGCGTATTGCAGGCCTCGACGATTTTGCGTACAGCGGCCTTGAACTTTGGATGCTCGAGGTCAAGGTGAACACCGAGCCGAGCGCTGAGGTCCGAATGGCCATAAGCGATCATATCAATGCCCTCAACAGCAGCAATTTCCTCGACGTTTTCGAGGCCTTCAAGCGACTCGATCGATGGGCAGATGATGATGTTCTCATTTGCCCATGGCACATATTCCGTATCGTGATTGGCGCCATAGCGCTTGTAATAGGTGTGTGGCCCTTGCCCCGAAAGCCCTCGGTTGCCGATTGGAGAATACTTGGCCTCCTGCACGACAGTGCGCGCCTCTTCGGCGTTGTCGACCTCTGAGACTTGGATACCCATGATGCCCTGATCAAGAATCCCGGGGATGAGATGCGTGAATGATTTGTGTATTCGCACAATTGGCGACACGTTGGTTCCTTGAAACCAAACGGCAAGATTGGCGATTGTTGGCAGATCAAATGCACCATGCTCGTG
>CAUZNJ010000080.1:0-7716 GCA_963580965.1 Alphaproteobacteria bacterium
CAGGTCAAGCATAATCCCGGTGGGGTGGCCCAACTCCGCTTCCAAGGAGCGGATGATGGTGAACCGATCTTTATGGTCTTCGTGCGTTCCGTGGCTAAAATTGAGTCTGAATACATCGACCCCCGCCAGCATAAGGGCGGCAATACGCTCACGTGTCGAGGATGATGGACCGAGGGTGGCGACGATCTTAGTACTGCGGTTGCGTATCATGGAACAGAGGGTAGGCTGATGGCGATGACGTGCCAATGAAAACTAATAGTCACGATGAATCTGTCCGGTTGATGAGGATGGCCCGGAAATCGTTAACGTTAGTCAGCGTGGGCCCTGAAACGATCAGCCCATCGGCTGCGGCAAAAAAGCCGTAGCCATCGTTATCTTCCAGCAGCTGTTTGGCATTGGCACCCTCGGCCGCTGCCCGTGCAATGGAGTCGGGAAAGAGAATGCAGCCTGCGTTATTCTCCGTGCCGTCAATGCCGTCGGTATCGGCGGCAATTGCATGGATACCCGGCCGGCCGGCAAGCGCCACGGCGAGGGCCAGCAGAAATTCGGCATTGCGCCCGCCACGACCCTTTCCGCGCACAGTGACCGTGGTCTCGCCGCCGGAGAGAAGAACCGCAGGTGCCAATGCCGGCTGGCCATGAACGGCGATCTGGCGGGCGATCCCGGCATGAACCATAGCGACATGACGGGCCTCGCCCTCAATGCTATCACCGAGTATCACTGGCATATAGCCGGCCGCCCGCGCCGTGGTGGCAGCGGCCTCCAGCGCCATTTGCGGAGTGGCGATCAGAAAGGTCTCACTATTGGCAAGGCGGGGGTCGCCTAGCTTGGGGGTTTCTGTGTCGGCAGCCTTCAGAAGCGCCGTTACCGCTGATGATGCGCCAATGCCGTATTTTTGCAAGATGGCGCGGGCGTCGGAAAAAGTAGTTGGATCCGCAACCGTCGGCCCCGAGGCAATCACTGCAGGATCATCCCCAGGAACATCGGAAATAGCCAATGTCACCACGCGCGCCGGATAGGCCACCGCAGCAAGCCGACCGCCCTTGATCGCCGATAGGTGCTTACGCACACAATTCATCTCAAAAATATTGGCGCCGGATCGCAACAAGGCGGTGCTAACCGTTTGTTTATCCTCAAGCTCCAGGCCTGGAGCTGGCAACGTCAATAACGCCGAGCCGCCGCCCGAGGCTAGAAAAATAACCAAGTCGTCAGGACCCAACCCCCGAACCAGTTCCAGAATGCGTCCCGCCGCCTGGCGCCCGGCGAGGTCGGGAACAGGGTGTGCCGCCTCGACAATCTCGATATCACGGCAGGGTGCCCCATGGCCATATCGGGTGACGACAAGCCCCTCTAGCGGCCCTTTCCAGGCTGCCTCAAGCGACTGGGCCATACTAGCCGAAGCCTTGCCGGCGCCGATGACAATGGTTCTGCCTTTAGGCATGGGTGGCAGATACGGCGGCAGGCAAGTGCGCGGCTGAGCCGATTCAACGGCGGCATCAAACATAGCACGGAGCAGGTGACCGGACACAAATCCCCCCTTTTGAACGGATGCGGAAATGGATTGATTGTCTTTTTATGGGCGCCGAAGGTTCCAAGCAACCAGCAAAATTGGCCTGATGCGGAGATAGTGGGTATTATAGGAGCATCCTAACCATGGGAAATGGCACTGGTGAGTAACTTCCTTTCAAAGGCCTTTATGGCCCTCACCTTGAATAAGAAAGTGTGAAAACCTTGAAACCGTCGCGCCATGCCCACCCCAGGGTCGCCAAGGCAGAAAAGCCGACAATGGCCGCAACAATGGTGTCAAACACACAGCGACCAAAAACTATCGCCAAGCCCCAGACCTTGAGCCAAATACTCAGTCAGGCAGACGAATTGGAACACCGCCATCTGACCCGCAACGCATTTCAGGTCTTTGCGCTACAAAAGATCATTAACCACTGCAAGGCGAGCGGGGGCATTTTTTGAGCCCCCCGAAGGGGGATATGGTGACCCCGCAAGCCTTGGCCGAACAGGTAACCACCGGAGACCGCCGCGCCCTTTCCCGCGCTATCACCCTGATCGAATCCCGTCACCCCGACCACAGGCCTGAGGCAGAAGCCTTTCTCGCCGCTTTGCCGCACCACGCCGGATCATCCCTGCGCCTCGGGATTTCGGGCGTACCCGGCGTCGGAAAGTCAACCTTTATCGAAGCCTTAGGACTGCATGCCATCGCCGATGGCCGTAAGATTGCCGTGCTGGCAGTGGACCCTTCGAGTCCAATCGGAGGTGGCTCGATCCTCGGTGATAAAACCCGGATGCCAGAACTGGCGCACCACCTTTCTGCGTTCATCCGCCCATCCCCTGCCGGAGAAACCTTGGGCGGCGTGGCGCGGCGCACCAGCGAGGCCGTTACAGTTTGCGAAGCCGCGGGATTCGACCTGATTGTCGTTGAAACCGTCGGCGTCGGCCAATCAGAGACCGCCGTCGCCGATATGGTCGACGCGTTTCTGCTGCTGCTCGCACCGGGCGGTGGCGACGAGTTGCAGGGTATAAAGCGGGGCATCGTCGAGCGTGCCGATTTGATCGTCGTTAACAAAGCCGATGGCGAATTGCGCAAGGATGCGGAGCGGGTACGGCGGGAATATGCCACTGCCCTGAACCTATTGCGCCCACGGACGACCGCGGCTGGGGAGACATGGTCGCTGCCGGCTTTAGCCTGTTCAGCCCGCGATGGAGACGGTATTTCTGACGTTTGGAACGCCATCCAATCCTATCGCCTGTTCCTAGAGAAAAATGGTGGAATAGCCAAACGCCGTCTTGATCAAGCGCGGGATGGGATATGGCGCGATATTGCCGAATCCCTTACAGACCGCCTGCGGGCCCACCCTGGGGTACGTGTTTCTATGCCGCAAATGGAGCGTCAAGTTGCGGCGGGAGCCCTGACCCCCGCCGAGGCGACTCGCCGCATTATCGCTATTTTTGTAGGAGAATAATGCTTTTCACCGCCCGACGGGGTTGAATGAGCGGTTTTACGTTGAAGTCATCCCCGCCGTTCGCTAGGTCTGCATCCGCGAAGTCACGTTTAATAGAAACAGGAGTGGCATCATGAAAAGCTTGCAAATCCTCGCCCGAATGTTCAGCGCGGTGTTGGTAGTCTGGCTGACTATGGCGCCCACAGCGGGAGCTGTTGAGCTGGAAAATACGCTTTATCTAGAACTCAAAGACGGCCGCGTGGTCATCGAGATGCGCCCCGATCTGGCGCCGGCGCATGTAGCACGTATTAAAGACTTGGTGCGCGCGGGCTTTTACGACGGTCTAAAATTTCACCGGGTTATCCCCGGGTTCATGGCTCAGGGAGGCGACCCTAAAGGCACAGGCTCTGGCGGTTCGGGGGTTAATATTCCTGCTGAGTTTTCCAAAGAGCCCTTTAGCCGCGGCACGGTCGGCATGGCTCGTTCGTCTAATCCCAATAGCGGTGATTCACAATTCTTCATCATGTTTGCCCGCGCTAGAAGCCTAGACAACAATTACACCGTCTGGGGAAAGGTGCTCGAGGGCATGACCCACGTCGATAAGATTAAGCGTGGCACAGGCCAAGGCGGCAGCGTGGAAGAACCCGACAAGATTTTATCGATGAAAATAGCCGCCGACGGTAAGTAGGGAATCGTCACCCTTTACCATGGCAAATTAACTATTTATTGGGCTGATCGAGCAGCATCGGCGAGTTTTGGTTGAAGTCACCTCAGCTCTTCAATAGGTCTTCGCCAATTTAACTTCTCTTCACAGAACCAGAATTAGCGCCATGCGAAGCTTGGTTTTCTTGGTAAGACCTGAAGAAATCTAGCTAATCAAAGCGCAAGAAACAGGAGCAGGGACTTGGAAAATACCCTATATCTGGAACTTAAAGACGGCCGCGTAGTCATCGAGATGCGACCCGATGTGGCACCGAAGCACGTAGCTCGCATCAAGGAATTGGCGCGCGAAGGCTTTTACGACGGCCTCACTTTTCATCGGGTTATCACCGGCTTCATGGCGCAGACGGGCGACCCCAGCGGCGATGGCACCGGCGGCTCGGGAACCAATATTGCCGCCGAGTTTAATGATGAACCATTTGACCGCGGTGGCGTTGGCATGGCGCGATCCGGAAACCCCAACAGTGGTGATTCGCAATTTTTTATCGTCTTTTCCCGCTCCAACTGGCTGGACAGTGAATACACATTTTGGGGTCAGGTAACCGACGGAATGGAACACGTTGATAAGATCAAACGCGGCGCTGGTGACAGCGGCAGCGTCGAGGATCCCGACAAAATCTTATCGGTAAAAGTAGCCGCCGACGTTACATAGGGCAGCTCAACCTAGCGGACCAACCGGCGCATCGCCTGATCAAGTCCGTCGATCGTCAGCGGGTACATCCGGTTTTCCATAAGCTCGCGGATCATGCCGATGGAGCCGGTATGGCCCCACCATTTCTCCGCCACCGGGTTGATCCAGATGGCGTGCCGGTAGACTGCGGTCAGCCGCGCAATCCAGTCGGCACCTGGCTCCTCGTTGAAGTGCTCAACGCTGGCACCATCGTAGCTGATTTCATAGGGGCTCATGGATGCATCACCAACGATAATCACTTTGTAGTCGGCTGGATAGCTACGCAAAATCTGCCACGTTGAGACCATTGATTGATCGCGACGGTGATTTTCCTTCCAAACGTTCTCATACAGACAGTTATGGAAATAAAAGTATTCGAGGTTCTTGAACTCGCCGCGTGCCGCTGAGAACAACTCCTCGCAAAGCCGTACGTAGGGATCCATCGACCCACCGACGTCGAGGAACAACAGCACCTTGATGGCGTTGTGGCGTTCTGCCACCATCTGGATGTCGAGCCATCCCTGCTTCGCCGTCGAGCTGATGGTGCCAGGCAGGTCAAGTTCCATCGCTGCACCCCTGCGGGCGAAACGGCGCAGGCGGCGCAGAGCGATCTTGATATTGCGAGTGCCGATCTCCACGCTATCGTCGAGGTCCTTGAAATCGCGCCGGTCCCATATTTTGACGGCCCTCTTACTACGATTGCCATCCTGGCCTATGCGCACCCCTTCCGGGTTATAACCATACGCGCCGAAGGGGGAGGAGCCGGCGGTGCCAATCCATTTCTTTCCGCCCTCATGGCGTTTTTTTTGTTCATTCAGGCGTTCACGCAGAGTTTCCATCAGCTTGTCCCAGCCGCCAAGTGATTCGATCTGTTCCTTCTCATCCTCGGTAAAAATACGGTCGGTCAGTAATTTCAGCCACTCCTCGGGGATTTCTAGATCGACGCCTGTGACCGGCGCCTCCAACCCCTTAAATATATGTCCGAACACCTGATCAAACTTGTCCAAGTGGCGTTCGTCCTTGATCAGACAAGCGCGGCTCAGGTGGTAGAAATCCTCGACGCTGTAGTCGACAATACCTTTGTCCATCGCCGCCATCAGGGTCAGGTATTCAAGCAGGCTAACGGGTATCTTGGCAGAACGAAGTTCGAGGAAAAAATTGTTGAACATTGAGTCCCCACACGCTTCTGCCCGGACGCGCCCCGGTCAACCGCCTTCGCGGCGGTTGAGAAAGGCCAGGCGTTCGAGCAACTGCACGTCCTGCTCGCTTTTTAGCAGCGCCCCATAAAGCGGTGGAATCAGGGTGCCGCGGTCGGTACTGCGCAGAGTTTCTGGAGGAATGTCCTCGGCCATCAGCAGTTTGAGCCAGTCGAGGAGTTCTGAAGTTGTCGGCTTCTTCTTCAGGCCGGGTACATCCCGCAGCTCGTAGAAAGATACCAGAGCCGCGGCGACGAGGCGTTTCTGGATGCCGGGAAAGTGAACATCAATGATGCGCTGCATGGTCTCCGCGTCGGGAAAGCGGATGTAGTGGAAGAAGCAGCGGCGCAGGAAGGCGTCAGGAAGCTCCTTTTCATTGTTCGAAGTAATGATGACGATGGGCCGCTGAGCAGCTTTAATCGTTTCACGAGTCTCGTAGACATAAAATTCCATTCGGTCGAGTTCGAGCAGTAGATCGTTAGGAAACTCGATATCAGCCTTGTCGATCTCGTCGATCAGCAGAACAGGGCACTCATCAGAGGCAAAAGCCTCCCACAGCTTACCGCGAACGATGTAGTTGGAGATATTGTGGACCCGTTCATCTCCAAGCTGAGAATCGCGCAGCCGCGCCACGGCGTCATACTCGTAAAGCCCATTCTGGGCCTTCGTCGTCGACTTGATGTGCCATTCGATCAGCGGGCGACTGAGCGCCGAGGCAAGCTCCTGGGCCAGAACTGTCTTACCTGTACCGGGTTCACCCTTAATCAGAAGGGGACGTTCGAGCGCAACGGCGGCATTGATGGAAACCATCATGTCTTCGGTAGCAATATAGCGATCAGTACCAGTA
Organism: Alphaproteobacteria bacterium; assembly: GCA_963580965.1. GTDB lineage: Bacteria > Pseudomonadota > Alphaproteobacteria > Rhodospirillales > CAMCUA01 > CAMCUA01. The sequence continues at coordinate 6,388 of CAUZNJ010000080.1, forward strand.
AAATGCCCGTTGGCCATTAGGAAGCCACCGCTTGAGTCGCACCAGCCCCATTGGATAAGGCCAATTCGATGGCCTTAATGGCACCCGCTGCCTTATCGCCATCGGGACCGCCGGCCTGGGCCATATCAGGACGGCCACCCCCGCCCTTGCCACCCAGAGCCTCAGAACCGATACGCACCAGATCAACAGCGCTGATACCGCCCGTCAGGTCGGAAGTTACGCCAACAACCAAGGAAGCCTTCCCATCGTTGATAGCAATAACGACGACAACACCAGAGCCAATTTGATTTTTGAGGTCATCGACCATGCCTTTGAGATCCTTGGCAGGAACCCCTTTGAGAACGCGCGGCGCGAATTTAATCCCGGCTACCAAATTAACACCCTCCGCAGCGGCGCCTTCACCGCCAGTCGCCATGCGACGGCGCAGATCAGTGATATCGCGTTCCAGCTTGCGGCGTTCGTCGATTAGGGCAGCGACGCGTTCACAAACGGCATCGGGCGTGGCACGCAACAGGCCGGCGACGCCGCGCAGGGTGCGTTCCTCCTCGGCAACATAAAATTCCGCTGCCGCCCCGGTCAGCACCTCGATACGACGGACACCAGAAGAAATACCGGATTCATTAACAATCTTGAATAGACCGATGTCCCCAGTTCGGCGCACGTGGATGCCGCCACACAGCTCAACAGAGAAATTTGCGTCATCCTCCTCGCCCATCGAAACAACCCTAACTTCCTCGCCATACTTCTCGCCAAACAGGGCCATGGCGCCGGCCTCGATGGCGGACTCAGAGTCCATCAGTCGGGTCTGTACGCCGGTATTACGCCGAACCTGGGCGTTCACCCGTGTTTCGACATGTGCCAATTCCACCGCCGTCATCGGCCGCGTATGGCTGAAATCGAAGCGCATACGCTCGGCAGCAACCTGGGAGCCCTTTTGAGTAACGTGCTCTCCCAATTCGCGGCGCAGGGCCGCGTGCAAGATATGGGTTGCCGAGTGGTTGGCGCGGATGGCATTACGGCGCGCGATATCGACCGAGAGGACCACTTCGTCATCGATGCTCAATGTACCACCTACAACGGTACCGATATGAGTATGGAGATCGCCGAGCCACTTCTGTGTATCACGCACAACGACGCTAACTTCTCCCGCCATGATGATACCTGCATCGCCGACCTGGCCGCCCGACTCTGCGTAATACGGGGTCTGATTGACGATAACGGCTACTTCTGAGCCAGCCTCAGCCTTGTCGACACGCTTGCCGTCGACAATCAGGGCACACACTTTGCCCTCGGCAACCTCAGTGTTGTAGCCGAGAAATTCCGTGGCAC